>NZ_JBHUOR010000135.1:0-54480 GCF_042686175.1 Kurthia populi
TCTTTTCAGCAAATTAGTACTGGCAGAATCATTGGGTTCGCATTCATCCCCTCCCTACTCACTACGTTCCTTGAGGGAGCGGTATTCTGCGAAGAAATGATAAAAAGAACCTCTTCTGTGTAATGGAAGAGGTTCTTTTTTAGTTAAAAATCAATCGTCATATGGACACGAACAACTGATAAAATACCACATACTGCGACTGGAAATCCACAAAATAAAAGCGGAAATAGCGAGGGAATAAAAAAGCTAAGAAGCATACAGACAATCCCTGCTGTAAAATAGCTAATCGCAATACCCATTGTCATACGCTTGTTCATACGGTTCTGTAGGCGTCGTCCGATATAAAGAAAAAATGCGATACCGATGAAGAGACCAATAATCGTAAGAAAAAATTCAACCAAGATGTCGCCTCCTTTGCAGCATATTCCTTCTAAGTCTATCATGTTAGAAATGGTGATGCTTACTGATAAAGAAATTCCTTTAAAGATTAGTAGGAAAAGGATTACAAATGGTAGAAAACGGTTATTTATTATGAAAGGGGTGATGTTCAATGAATATGCAAGAGCTTGATGTGCAATTAAAGCGAGGTCGCGAAATTGGCTTCATATTCCAAAATGCACATTATTATATTGCGCAGCGGAATGGTGGCTTTGTACTTGTAGAAATCGTTGGCACACAGGAAATTGACCGCTCGATGCGCACGTCGAATTGTGAAGCGTTTATACGCGATACCGAAATTATGGGCTTACCATTATCGACTATTTTTTCAAGTTGTCATGAGGATGTAAAACAGCTGACGATTTATTAGCCAGCTGTTTTTTTAGGTCCATTGCTCGGTAGTTTTTCGCTGTATAATATTTTATAATTGTAATTATTAAAATTTTCAGTCAAGTGGAAGGGTGAATAACATGGAATTTGAATTACATAATGATGTGACGGGTGACGCATATCAATCATTTATTGAAGCGGCATGTAAAAAAAGTGCGAAATTTCACTTAGTCATTCGTAAAGAAGTTGCGGTAGCGCAGTCTGCTAAAGCAATTTTAAAAAAATTAGAGCCATCATTGATTCAGAAAGTCGAAAAATCAGAATGGGCGAGCACTATTCTAGATGGCGAAACAGCATATGTATATTATTATCATACTGATGATGCCGCGAAGAAAGTGTTACAGCAAGCCGTATCCTCGCTTTATGCATGGCAGCAACCAAACTTTCCTGAAGATTTATCTTTTTTCCGTGACAACGGGGCAGACTGGCTTGCAACATCGAGTCGTGAACAGAATTGTCATTTGACGCTAGAACTGCAGGAAGCAAAAGAATTGCTAGATAAGGTAGCAACATTGCAATTCGATTAGGGAGTAGTCACGCATTGGCGTGGCTTTTTTTAGTGGTGAAAAGCGGATAAAAAAGTAGTGACGTATCAAGTTGCAAAAGGCGAAGAGAACGATACATTTACATTATATGTTGACAAGAGTTTAATTCATATTCAAATTGAACAAGAAAATCGAATAATAGGGTCATTTGAATTTAAATAAATTCAACGTTTTATTATTTTAGATAATGAAATCAATAAAAAGCGTTTTGCATTCGAAGTTATTCATGGAGACACTGTGCAATTACTAGAATTAAAATGGAAACCATATTTCAGTGTTATTTTAAAAGAAAAATTGCCTATCGAATCGTTTGTGGTATAGAAGTTTACGGCAAGGAGGAAAATAGTGTGCCATGCAATACCTAACAGCGTCGACCGTATGGGATGAGCGCTGTTTTGGGGTGCTTAAAAATCTGTGTCGTCTGGTACATAGTGTAATAAATCACCTGGCTGACAGTCGAGTGCCTGACAGAGTGCGATTAATGTTGAAAAACGAATCGCTTTCGCTTTACCTGTTTTTAAATGGGATAGATTAGCGTTTGTCATGCCGATAATTTGTGCTAAATCTTGTGATTTCAATTGTTTTTTTGCTAACTGTTTTTCGAGTTCTATGTGAATCATATGATACCGTCCTTATATAGGGGAAGCCCGTTTATTTCTTTTAATCCCATTATTTTCTAACTTTGTTTTATAATAAGTGTAACAGTGAGGTGAGGATATGACAATTGAGTTACTCGTATTTGGTGTAGTAATGATTGTGTGCGGCTATTTAATCGGTGTGAAAAAGCTTTGGCAGCTACTAGCAGGTGTGCAAATTAAGCGTGCAAAGGATCCAGAAAAGACAGCTAACTTTCTAGCAACGCTGATGTTAATTGTCGGTGCTTTCGTCGTTACAATGGGGGTAGTTGGTATTACACCTGCAGAGATGGTTTTGACACCAGTTGTTTTTGTGCTGTTACTTGCGGTGCTTTACGTCAATGTGAAGATGATGCGTTTAACAATTTTAAATGGGGTATCAAATAGCAAAGGGGGCGATGCTTTGTGGCAAATGGACTCTATGTCTATACACTTAGCGTGCTTGGCTTAATGTTCGCGTTTACAAATATGTATTTGATGAATAAGATGACAGGCTCCTCAGCAGAGATCGTAACGTCGATGCTAACTTTGCTAACCTTTGCGACGTTTATCGGTGTTTGTGGACTACTCATTTATTGTCGTGCGAAACAGTTAATGACTACGGGAGAAATGATTGGCTACTCGGTGTTGACACTTGTGACGGGCGTAATATCTGGTTTTATTACATTGTTTGCGCAACTTTACTAAATAAGGTTGCGTTTTTTTTGTGCCACTTAATTAAAAAAAGTGACGTGTTAGGTTAGAAAAACGACCACATACAATGGATTTTAGAAATAGGAGAAAGAAGGGAGTTATAGTAGATGCAGGAGGATGATATGAACATTCATTTACACATTGAACCCGCGCACAAGGGGTTAGATGTCCATGTTTATACCGCGCAATATGACGAGCGTGTCGAAATGTTAATGAAGGGCTTAAAGCAACAGCGTGCAACGACTGTTGTTGGGTATATAGAGGAGGATATTCACCTCATTAAAATTGAGGAGGTATTTTCTATCTTTGTAGAAGAAGCGAAAGTTTTTATTCAAACGGAGGAAGAAGAATATCGTGCGAAGCTGAAATTGTATGAGCTAGAGGAACAATTTGAAAAACAATTGATTCGTGTGAATAAATCGACACTTGTTCAAATTAATCATATTCAATCATTGCAGTTAAAAGCATTAGGAACGACGCAAGTAGTGTTATCAAATGGTGTGGAAATTCCGATTAGTCGCAAATTTCTAAAGCCGCTCAAGGAAAAACTAGGTATAGGGAGGGGCGCACAATGAGATTTTTATTAAATGCGATTACAGGTGCAATGATTGGCATGACGATTTGTACGATTATTATCGCGCTCACGACAACTGGGAGTATCTCTATTGAAAATTTACGTCAACAATTACTCATCTCCTCGATGATGGGTGCCTTTATTGGCTTGTTTACACATATTTTTATGATGGAACGTTTCCCAATGATTGTTGCACTAATCCTTCATTTTATAGCGACCTATATGAGCGTATTAGTTGCTGGTTATATTGGTCATTGGTATGTGTTTACTTGGCTATCTTTCGGCTTTTTAACATTCTATTTTGTCGTTATTTATAGCTTGATTTGGCTATTCCAATATCAATCCTTGAAGCGACAAGTGTATGAGGTGAATGAATTCATCCGTAAAAAATAGGAGGTATGTTTATGAATGCGATTGAAGTGACGAATTTAGTGAAAACGTACAACGACAAAGTCGCGGTTAATGATATTTCATTTACGGTAGAAGAAGGCGCTTTTTTCGCTTTTTTAGGAGCAAATGGTGCGGGAAAATCGATGACAATTGAAATTTTATGTACATTACGTCAGGCGACAACTGGTGAAGTAACGGTTGCAGGACACTCTCTTGGTACATTGAAAGGAAATGAGCATATTCGCCGTTCTATTGGCATTGTGTTTCAACAAAATTTGCTGGATGACTATTTAACGGTATATGAAAACATTCGTCACCGAGGTCGCTTTTATCAACAATCGAAAAAGGAATTTGAAGAAAATTATGCATTCGTGAATCATTATTTAAAGCTAGATGATATTGCACATAAGCGTTATGAGAAGTTATCAGGTGGGCAACGTCGTCGTGCAGATATTGCGCGTGCATTGATTCATCGACCACATATTTTATTTTTAGATGAGCCGACAACCGGCTTAGATCCGCAAACGCGTCGCTTCGTTTGGAATGCGGTACGAACACTTTGTCAGGAAACGAATATGACGATTTTTTTAACGACACATTATATGGAAGAAGCGGCGGTGGCTGATAAAATTATCATTATGAAAGAAGGCACTATTGTTGCAGAGGGCTCACCAGAAAGCTTAAAGGCAGCCTATGCAGCGGATAAATTAATTATTGTATTAAAAGAGGATGCCGAACTGCCCGCAGAGCTACATGCTACAAAAATAGGAGAACGCTATTATTTTCAACTTGAGGATACACGAGATGCCCTGCCACTGCTACTGAAGTTGCGCCCATATATCGCATCTTTTGAGGTTATTAAAGGATCGCTTGACGATGTCTTTATTCGCCTGAATGAGGAGAGACGCGTATGAGTGCTTTAGCAAACTTTGTTATTCGTAACAATAAGATGTTTTTCCGCAACCGGATGCAAGTTTTTTTCTCTGTGCTATCGATTATTATTTTAATTGGACTGTATGCGATTTTTTTGCAGAAGCTACAAGTAGATTCTATTGCTGAAATGGCGAAGCAAAATGCGGCGATTAAAACACTTGTGAATGAATGGATGATTGCGGGCGTATTATCGATTATTCCCGTCACATCGACACTTGGGGCATATAGTTTATATGTTCAAGATAACGAGCGCAAAATATTATATGATTTTTTGACGACGCCGATGTCACGTCATACGATTCAGTTTAGCTATATGTTAAGTGCTTTTCAAATTGGACTGTTCATGACATTGATTGCTTTTATTGGCTGTGAAATTTTTCTCGTAGCTACTGGTGGTGAATGGCTAAGTTTCACGAGCTTGTTAAAAGTATTAGGTGTTCTTGTATTAGCAGTCTTTTTGAGCAGTGTTATGATGTTTTTCTTCACATTAATTATTAAAAATTCGGGTACATTTTCGGCCTTTGCATCAATTGTTAGTACAATGATTGGCTTTTTGTGTGGCGTGTATGTGCCAATGGGTGTGCTACCCGTCTTTGTACAAAAAGTGGTTGAAATTTTCCCGATTAGTCATACGACAGTGTTACTGCGTCAATTGTTTATGGAGCCAACATTGCCAACGGTTTTTGGTAATATGACGGCGAACAAGGAGTCGTATATGCTCGCCTTTGGTGGACAATATAAGGTCAATGGCGCTATTCTAACAATGGCACAAAGTACAGGGTATGTCATCTTCGCAATCGTCGTTTTTACGCTCATTTCCCTCGTGATTTATCGCTTGAAAAACAAATAGCATTGCAACAACAGCTTTCATCACGTATAATGAAGGCAATTCTATAAAATGTTCTTATATACCAGACATTTAAAACGACTTCTCAAAAGAGAAGTCGTTTTTTTGTTTATAAGCTCCAAACATCAAAATCTTGGACAGTTAAATCGTGCCGATTATATAAATGTTTTAAATCAAATAAGAGCTTACTGTCTGCTGAAAAATGGGTGTGTAATGTCTCTACTGGGAAGGCTTCTAAGAACACATCATGTTTCACCGCAACGATAAGCGCATCTAATTTTTGGAGGTCGTCGAATGAACAAAGCTCAATGCCGTATTCACATACGGTTTCTTTTGCATCGGCATACGGATCATAAATGTGTAAATCGAAACCATATTGCTGTAGCTCTGTAATAATATCGATGACTTTCGAATTGCGCGTATCGGGACAATTTTCTTTAAACGTAACGCCCAGTACACCCACCTTACGCGTCGTTTTTTGCGGGTATTTTGTGAAGAATTGCTTGGTGAAATTTTCGACAATGTAATGGGCGAGGCCGTCGTTGACTTGACGTCCTGCGGCGATAATTTTTGATTTGCATCCGAGTACTTCCGCTTTGTAGAGAAAATAATATGGATCGACACCGATGCAGTGCCCTCCTACAAGCCCTGGTGTAAAGGGGAGGAAATTCCACTTCGTTCCAGCCGCTTCGAGCACTTCATTTGTATCGATATTCATTTTATTGAAAATCATCGATAATTCATTCATAAAAGCGATGTTAATATCACGCTGTGCATTTTCAATAATCTTGGCTGCCTCTGCTACACGAATCGACGGCGCAATATGAAGACCTGCATCAATGATGGAACCGTAAATCTCTTGTAACACAGTGAGTGCTGCTTCATCAGAAGCGGAAACAATTTTTAAAATGGTTCGTAAGCTATTATTTTTGTCACCAGGATTGATACGTTCTGGCGAATAACCAACTGCAAAGTCCTGTTCAAACTGTAAATTTGATTGTGCTTCTAAAATAGGTACACAAATTTCTTCTGTTGTACCAGGGTAAACCGTCGATTCAAAAACGACAATATCCCCCTTACATAAGTGACGACTAATGATTTCACAAGCGCCAATGAGTGGCTCAAGATTAGGTGTTTTATCTAAATGAATCGGTGTAGGAACCGTCACGATATACATATTACAAGAAGTTAATAATGTTTCGTCATATGTGAATTGTACAGCAGCTGCTTGAAGTTTTTCATTCCCGATTTCTTTTGTAGGATCGATGCCTTCTTTGTAAAGAGCGATTTTTTCACGTTGGATATCAAAGCCTATTACATCATAAGCATGTGATAATTCAACAGCCAGTGGCAATCCGACATATCCTAAACCAACTATGGCAATTTTGTGTGGCATTCTCTACACCTCCATTAATAATTAGTCGTCTTTGAGCATTGTTAGCGTTTTTTCAGCTATACCGCCTGCACGCCAATAGGCAAAATACGTATAGTTCTTTTTCTGCATATAATCACGCCATTGTTTAAGTGTTTCTGTGTCGCTGTACCATACTTCACTACCATCTTCATTTGTAAATGACATGGCGGCACTCGCTGAATCACGTTTTGCTTTAGATGTATCAAGTGCTGCGATCTCTTTATCCGTTAAACTTTTTACACCATCTTGTGTGAAACGGAAGCCACCAAGTGAAAAGGCGATGGTGATGTTTTTTGCGTCATTTGGAAACCGTTTTGCGAGTGTATCTAAAAACTCAAAATTTGCTTTTGGACCGGCATCATTATGCGGACCATGAAGATTATAGGCCATAATAATAAATTGGGTATTGGCCGGTAGAGGCGCCTTAAATGTTGGCTCAATGACGACACGTAAGGCTATTTCTTCATCATCTAGTTGCTGCTGTAAGTCTTTTATAAATTGAAGATACTGTGCTTCTTTGTCGGCTGGAATATTTTCATAATCTAGTTCGAGCCCATCGACCTGTGCTTGTTTTGTTAGATGAATGAGCTGTTGCTGATGCTTTTTTGGGTTATCCAACATGCTATTGATGACTGCCATGGATTTTAATTCTTTCTTGCCTTGAATTTGATCATTCACAACGGTTAAATAACGTTTTGCATGTAAATGCTTTGAATCCATAATTAATTTTTTAGAAGAAGCCGGTAGGAAACTAGTATGTTCTTTATTGTAATAGATACCGAATAATGACACGCTGCCGAGCGCATCTCCTAGCTTTTGTGCATCTTGAAGTCCGGCTTCGGGCTGCCAATCAACAAGCCACATACTAGAAGAAGCTGTTGACTTAGTGGCTTTGTTTTGGCTATAAAGATAGAAGCCTAGCAGCATGATGATAATTAAAGTGGCTACAAATAATTTCTTCATCCTGTTGCTACACCTCCATTAAAATGTTTGAATAAAGAAATCGACAACATTATCATATTGTTTTTTCGCACTATCACGAACACGTTCAGCGACAGAAGCGCGTGTTGAGTATAAAATTTCGCGGTTTTTGGAAACGATTACATCTTCAAAAAAGGCATCGTAGCGTGTATCTGTATATTGTTCTTTCTCGCTATCACTTGTTAAGTGCTCTCCAGATAATATGAGCGCAAAATCAGCTAATTCTTTTGGTAACTTAGCTTCGTAATGTTTGTCATCGACCGTAATTAAAAGCTTGTTTTTCACTGCCTGAACGCGTACATAGCGATCATTCATTATATTATTTGGATACGTCTCGGAATTGACACGAGAACCTTGCTGCGTTTCAAGATACGTATAATTGGTTGCTTTACCAAAGGCGTAATTTTCATTTTTCCAATCAATTTCTGGTAAGTTGATTTTTTGAAGCTGGTTTTTTTGTAGCCATTTTCTGTTGCAATGAGTAGTTTATTTTTTTGTAAGCTAATTTTAGCTTTTACTACACCGTCGGATAATGTCATGCTTTGTGTGCCCATAATAGCCCCATTAAAATCTGCTTCGACAATCGACTGTGCGGGCCATTTTTTCGTTAATGTTGCGGAAACCTCTTTACTCGCCTCAGAGGTTAAAATAATTTGTTGTTTTGTAAATTCACCATAACCTTGTTCGACAATCCAATCATTTGCAAGCTTTTTGTTCCCAGTGACCATTTTAATGTCCAAATCAGATTCATCTTTCATTTTTAATAGCATGTGGTTTGTTGACCAGAATGGTGCAATTTGAAGGCGATTTAGATTGTAAATATTTTGTTCGGCGTCGTTATAGCTTTGGTAGTTTGTATTGAAATGTAGGGAGAAGAGATGTTGAATATTACGTTCATTCACCTTCTCAACACTGTCATCCATCATATTGTACATAGCATTTGAGTGCATAATGGCATAGGCTTTTGGTAGCGCGCCACCATCTTGCGTATAGAGCTTTTTCATCTTTGTATACTCATTTGTCAAACGCATGTCCATTTCTTCATTTGTTTCTTTTGGAATCATATACTCATCGCGTAAATAATCCATTAAAAAGTGGTTGTAGTATTCGATTTTTGTTTTATCTGTAACATTCTTTTCAGCAATCTCACCGAGGTAGTTACCATTTGGAGCATAGGCATTAATGTACGAAAGGTGATTACCATTTGTGCCATGCTCCCAGTAGCCACTGTCAACCATCGCTTGAATATCTTTTGTTGTTAGAAATTTATTGTCCTTACTTTGCATATTATCGGCATACGTAAACATCGTTGCTTTGAAATTTAACTCTTCGAGGGTAGCTTGTGAGAAAATACTTGAATCGGTACGCCCATCTTCAAACGATAAGAACAGCGCTTTTTCAGGAAGCGGTGTTCCTTTGTTATAAAAATCAATAATTTGTTGCTGTGAAATTGTTGTAAAGCCTTGTTCCTTTAATATGTTAAGTTGTTTGTTTAATTGCTCACGTCCAATGTGTTTTGTTGAGCCGCTACGATCTACACCAAAGTACGAGATAGCAACAAAGCCTTTTGCATCATTTGCAGCTGCTTTTGGTTCTTCATAATGATAAAGAAAGAACACCGATTTGATGACAAAAAAGCCAGCAGCAATAATCGCAATGACTTCTAAAATTGTACGGATGACCTTATGACGATTTTTTGCTTTGACATTTAATTCCTTATTTTTCGCCATCTAGACGACCTCCTCGCTTTAGTGCCGCACGACGCATTTTTCGTTCTTCTTTTAAACGACGTTCCTCTAAATCTTGTGGGGTATCGCGCGTTCCCCATGTAGATTTCCAGAAAGTAAACCAAGCAATTGGCATTTGCCAAAGTAGTACGAACTCATAAAATAATACGAATGTTAAACCATGTAACCAAAGTGTACTTTTACGGAATAACAGATGGGCAAAGCTTAGGAGTAGTGCCATAACTGTGAGTCCCACAACGAAAGTAGTAGGGAAAACCTGGTGTGCAATTGGGACATAAATTAAATTGTAGACAACGACAATAGGTGCCGCAATCGGGACAATCAAGCCGACGATAAAGAACAGGAACATGAGCGGCTCTTTTTTCCACATAAACGTTAGTGCGCGTAGCGATTCACGTAGCCAAGAACGTTTCCAGCGCATTTGTTGCTTTAAAAATACATTAAATTGAGATGGCACAATTGTTGAACAAATCGCCGCATCTTGATAAGCAGTACGATGTGTTTTTAAAATATAGTTTGTCATACTACGATCATCGCCAAAGGTAGCGGGGTGGCCTAAAAATTGTTGCTTTAACCAAGCCTTCTGATGCTTCTCAATTAAATCTTTACGATAGCAGGATAGAGGGCCTGAGAGACATGTAACGACATCGAAATATGACTCGGCCGCTTTCATAATGCGGAAAGCGATGTAGTAACGCACGGTTTGTAACTTTGTCATCGTATTTGTATATTTATTTTCGACTTCTGTACGACCAGAAACGCCACCCATTTTAGGGTCTTGGAATGGCTGTACGATATTACGAATGGCATTTGGTTCTAAAAAGCTATCTGAATCGACGAAAACAATCAGTTCATGCTTTGCTTTTTCAACGCCGGCAACGAGTGCTTCGCGTTTGCCACTATTTTGCGCTAGACGAATCAATTGTAGGCGTTCTGCAATTTGAAAGCGCTCACCGTCTCTTGCTAATTCTTGAATCGTGAGCTGAGCATTACGGAATGTCTCATCTGTCGAGCAGTCATCAACAACGATAATTTCTAATTTATCAATCGGATAATCCTGGTCGACACATGTAGCAATTGTGCGGTGAATCCACTGTTCCTCATTAAAGGCTGGAATAATAATGGTGACACCCGGTTCATAATGTGGATTGATCGGAACATTTCGGTAAAAGAGCCCAAATACATAACGACTTAATAAAAACGTTGCAGCAATTAAACTATATAAATAAAGGAATTTATTGAATTTAAAATACAATACACTTTCCGTACGCATTAGGAGCACGATGACAGCACAGAATAGTAAAAATAAACTTGCAGCAAAAATGGATAATCCCCAGCGTCTTTTTTTCATGTAACGGTTTAGTGGTTGTTCAAATTCAAAAGCTTGGTAGTAGTCACCATCTTCCTCGTAAGCACGAATAGGTGTAGCCCGGATGCTTACACGTGCCTCGTAACCCTCTGGCATAACGCCACCATCTATTTTAAATTTCAGGGTTACTGCTTGCTCAGTATGAATGGGCTCATCTGAACGTACAAGCATGCCTTTATTAGAAATGTCTAAACAAGTGACGGTTTGGGCCGCTTCTTTTGTAGAGAGTAGTTTTACTGGAAAATTGCTAACATAACGTTGACCTTGCTGGCGCTGTACGTATTGCTCATTTGCGTCTAAATCATTTGCTGAAATACCACGTCGGTCGACTTGATGGCGTATTTGATGTGGGTCTGGAATATTAGATAATTTACGTCGGTCTTTTTTCACCAATGTTAATACTTCTTGTATCATCTATCGTCACCTTCATTCGTGTAATAGTCATAGTCTTCTAACATATCCGAGACTAAACGGAATTGATAGCCTCGTTCTTCGTAAGTCTCTAAAATTGTTGGTAACACAGTTAAGATATGGGAGTCGTCTAGAATATGCATGCCAAGAATACTACCTGGCTGCCCTTTATCGAGTACCGTATTTAATACTTTTTTTGATGAACGCGTCATGTCCCAGTCAAAAGATGCGACATCATATAAAATAATGTAATCCATACCCCTTGCAGTAATCGCCTGTGCACTTTTATTGTCGATTGAACCATAAGGTGGACGATACATACGATTTCCTGGCTTTTGAATTGCATAAGAGATGGCTTTGTCAGTTTTTATAACGGATTCTTGTAAGCGTTTAGGCGTAAGAGTAGTGGAATCGTCATGGGCATAAGAGTGATTTGCTACTTCATGTCCTTGGTCCACAATTTGTTTAGCAAGTTGCGGCGAAGTATGAACACCGTTTCCAATTAAGAAAAAGGTCGCTTTTACGTGATGCTCTCGTAAAATATTGAGCACCTTTGTAAGGGTTTCCTCACTGCTCCAGTCATCAAATGTAATCGCGAGTTCTTTTTTGCCATTTGTTTTGAAGCGTTTGACAATGTTGGGCTGAACATCTTTATAATCTTCTGCATAATCTAAATTGTTTGTTTTATAGTTGTCGGTTAAATATACATGCTTCATCGCTTCTTTTATGGTGGTCATTTCATAGCCTTGTTTGGCGAACATTTTTTTAAGCATCGGTATGGCACGAATGACCTCATCATTTAAATACGTATTCAGTTCAAGAATCGAGCCACTTTTTGCCCAGCGCTTCGCATATTTTGTGATTTCTTCAGCGCTTTGCAGGTCACCGTCTTTTGGATTGATATTATTCGTAACAACTTGCATGCCGAGTTCAGCAGCTGCTTGTTCGAAATTGCTACTTGAATCTCCAGAACGAGAACGAACTAAATTTGGTTCGATACCTAATTTATCCTTCATTACTTTATTAGCAAGGGAAATTTCTAAGTACGCTTCTTCATAAGTTAATTTCTCAGGCATGACAAAGTTTAACGTGTTATTTTCCACATCATGACCATCTGCTAAAATTCGTTTCACAAGATCAGGGCGTTCAGCAACTTCAATACCAGGAATAAAGAAAGTTGCTGTTATATTATTCGCTTTTAATTCAGTGAGTAATTGGTCCATTTTGCCATCATCTGCAAGTCCATTAAATGTAAGTGCGATGAGTTTTTCAGGGATTTTTACTTGTGAAATAGGTTCTACAGATTTTTTTGAAGGTGTTGCAATCGTTATTTTTTCATGTGCTTTTGTTACGGGTTGCGCCTCTTCTCCCGCACATCCTGCTAATAACATACAAGAGAGAAGAGTATAGCTTAATTTTTTCATGTGCTCACCGTCCTTGTTTGCTTTTTACTATAAATGACCCAAAAAAAATAAAATAACCTAGTTCATAAAGTCTATTTTTATATCTATTTAACTATTGTGAAATTAAATTTAACTTATTTTTAATATTGATATAATTAAAAAGATATACTTAAGGTTAAAAAGAAGTTAAAAACAATGAGGAAAGACATGTTTTTGATATTCGGGATTTTCTAGCAATTATTTTACAAAAAAGAGGTTTGTTTCGATAAAAAGTGATAGGAGAGAATGTTATGGTCATTCATTCAATTTTTGTGGAACAAGCGATGCTTGCTGTAATGAAAAAATACATTAATCCCCAGACAAAAAGTCAAACGTTTTCAGCTATTGTCTATAATCTTAGGCAAAAGCAAATGTACAACACGTTGTCGTCCTCCGTTTTATAAAAAGGTGCAACAATAGATAAGCGTGTACAGACAATCTATGCAAAATTTACGGCGGACAAAGCATTAACTGCAAGCAAGATTGTATATTTACGTTTCCATACACTAGATAAAATGATTGTGGTTGAAAAAATGATGCGAAAGCGACGTATGATGGAAATAATGATGCGGATGGCGCGTACAAAATCGGATGTAGACATGACGGTTATGCATTTATTATCAACGATTTCAAAAAGTTCGTTGTCATCAGTCGAAAAGAAAGTTCTGATGAATCATTTGAAAGATGTACAAAAACAGGATGAAAAAACAAAGGAATACGAACAAAAAACGAATAATCCGCTTGCTGAGCGTAGTTCTAAACGTATCGAAAAGCGTCAATCTTATGCGGATGTTTTACGTGTCTATCGGTAATAAAAGATGAAAAAGACACCTCCAAATTTTTGGAGGTGTCTTTTTAATGCAGAAGCTATTTTTGGTCGACATATTGTTGTAAGTAGGAAATAAAGCGTTTTGTAGCGGGTGCAATCGTTTTAAAGGAAGGTGCTGCAATGCCTATTGTACGGTATTCCTCAGGTTCTAATTTAATAATATGAATATTTTCAGGGATACGGAACATCGCTAATTCTGAAAGCACACTAATGCCCATACCATGCGATACCATTGAAAAGATGGCTTGGTCATCTGCTAGTTCAAAGCGGACATTGGGGATGATTTGTTGTTGCTTTAAAATCCGTCGTAAATCGTTGTCACTACCCTTTTTCGCACGAATAAATGGCTGTTCTTTAATATCAGCCCATGTGACGGCATCAAGTTTTGTAAACGGATGATGCTCCTCCACAAAACAGACCATGCGATCTTTTTTAAGCGGAATAACATCCAATTGATAGGAAGTAGGGAGTGATACAAAACCGAAATCGACATAGCCATTCGCAATCCACGACTCAATGGCGTCATAATCTCCCTCGTAGAGTTGAATATCAATATTAGGGTAGAGTTCGGTGAACTGCTGTAAGATTTCTGGTAGCCACTGCGAAGATACACTTGAAAAAGTCCCGATGCGTACTTCACCAACGATAAGGCCGTTAATGTTGGCGATTTCTTGTGCCATTTCTTTTTGTGTTTTGAGCATGGCTTGCATATAGCTAAGCATACGTTCGCCGTTTGTTGTTAAATGAATACCCGCACGGCCGCGAGTTAATAACGAAAAGCCGTATTCCTTTTCTAAACTAGAGACAGCATGGCTAACGGCAGACTGCGTAAGTCCAAGTTTGTCGCCAGCTTTTGCAAAGCTTCCTAACTCAATAATTGTACTAATAATTTCAAATTTTGCTAGAGACATGACCATTTCTCCTTACGTGAATTTTTTTCATGTAAATCGTCAAAAACATTCATTTTTCTTATATGTATAAGGCTATTATAATAAGTTTTATATAATTTTGAAAGATAGGTGATACAAAATGCACGAGACAAAAGAACGTACCTCGACGTTGCAAATGCGTGGCGATTTGATTATGGTCGTTGTGACATTATTTTGGGGCGCCTCGTATTTATTTATTAAAATGGGCTTAGGGTCAATTGAACCGAGCAATTTATTAGCATTGCGTTTTGGTATTGCCTTTATATTAGCAGCAGTTGTTTTTTATAAACGGATGCGCAAAACGACATGGCTTATGCTGAAACATGCCTTTTTACTTGGCACTTTATTGTTTGCTTCATTGATTGTGGTAACCATTGGTGTCAAATCTACTTCGGCATCGAATGCAGGCTTTTTATTTAGTCTTGCGGTCGTATTTGTGCCGTTATTATTAGCGTTATTTTATAAAAAACGTCCAGAACGGCATGTGTTATTTGGCGTTGTGCTATCTTTTATCGGTATTTGCTTGATGACGATGACACATGGATTCGGTATTCGCATGGGGGATTTATTCATTATTATTGGTGCGCTATTATACGCATTGTACATATTAGTGACTGATCGTGTCGCAACGCAGAGTGATGCGCTTGCACTTGGCATTTGGCAGCTTGCATTTACAGCGCTTTGGGGACTCGTCATCGCATTTTTATTTGAAACACCTAAACTACCAGAAACATCAACTGCTTGGGTAGCGGTACTTGCTTTAGGTATTTTGTGCAGTGCGTGTGGTTTTATTGGACAAACGGTCGCGCAGCAATATACAACACCGCTTCGAACGGGACTTATTTTCTCATTAGAGCCCGTATTTACGATTGCCTTTTCCTTCATTTTCTTACACGAAGTTTTAACGATGCAAGGCTATATAGGAGCGGCCTTTATGCTTATAGGTGTTATGACTGCTAAATTAGATTTGCGCTTGTTCCGCGCAGTCGAACGTGTAGAGTCTCATTAGGGTTTTTAGGAGTTTGGATAAATATCCGAGCTCCTTTTTGCTGTAAGTCAGGGGTTAGTAAAGATAACATTATATTAGTCCATCTCTCTATTTTCTTCATTTATTTTAAAAGAAAATGGGACGTTTTTGGCAGCTACTACGTCTATAAGTAAAGGGGGCAAAGAAATGGAACAGGAAATACGGCTATACAGTAGCTATTTACATCAGGTTGCGTATTTGTATGTTAAGGACCGCGAGCTCGCAAAAGATGTTGTCCAGCAAGTATGGCTAAAGCGTTTGAAGAAGGTGGACCAGTTTCGTGCGGAAAGTCAGCTTAAAACGTATTTAGTGCGGATGACGGTGAATGTATGTCATGATTTGTTACGTAAGCAGAAAAAATGGTATGAGCCGATGACAGAGAAAGTCGATTTTAGGACACCCGAACGAAGACTACTACAAAAAGAACGCACAGAAAATCTGATTGGCGCGATACATACCCTCACATTTAAAGAGCGTGAAGTGATTATTTTACATTATTTTGAGGAATGGACAACGCCTGAAATTGCTTCCTGTTTGTCGATTACGTCCTCGGCGGTGCGCAGTCGATTACAGCGGGCACGCATGCATTTAAAGGAGAAATTGGAGGTGGCGATAGATGAAGAAGCAACTCGAAGCGGAATTGAAGCCTATTATGCTAACGGAACAAGAGATTGAACGCATCGTGCGAGAAACGCAAACGGTGACGAAACCCTCTCGAAAACCAATGCTTATCAGTGTCGCATGGGTAGCGACAGCCTTGTTATTTTTTGTACTATTACTGCCGACTTTTACGACAACGTTACATACGGGCGCTACAGTCGCGTTTAACTGGTGGTACGCTATCGTTGTGCTTATTTTTTTAAGTCACATCGTCTATATTTATTTACTAAGACGTGTGAAACAAACGATTTACTGTCCATCATGTGGGGAGGAGCTTTCCGAGCGTTATTTACGTAAAAAAATGTGGAAGGGAAAAACACCCTGTCCTCGTTGTGGGACAACAACATTTCGCTTGCGAATGCGCAAAAAAATGTTTGGCTTCCAATTTTATTTACTGGCGATGCTGCAGTTTGAAGCATTTGTTTTTCATACAATTGGCTGGCCTATTTTCTTTAGTTTTTTAATTGTTTTCGTGTTATATGGATTCTTTTTTTATCATGTATCTTCTAATGGATGTGAAACAGTTGAAAGCCTATGGTGAAAACTTCACATCCTGGAGCCCGTGCCCATCGAGTAAATGTTTAAAACCTTGCTCACAATAGCCAAATTTTCGCCATGTACAATGCCCACAAAGTGTTTGAATGCTATTAGGCTTTGCATAAATTTTTAAGCGTTGCTCAATCGTCGCCCAGGACACAATTTGCCCAACTTGTAGACCGAGGAAATCTAAAATAGCCGCATCTTGCGCATAAATTCTTTTTTCATGACAATGATTTTCCTGATAACATGGGAATTTTGCACAGAGCATATCAGGGCCACTAATCAGTTGAACTAATTTTTGGGGTTGTTGCTGTAATTTATTATGAACAGCTGTCATATTATCCGCGTATTCCTTAGAATACCCAACTCCTTGATAGCCGACCATACAAAAAATATGGTGTCCGCGTAATTGATACATTTTTTTGCACCTCTATTTGAGTTAACTTTATTTTAATTAATGTTAACTCAAATGGAGGTTGAAGGCAATGCTTATTGTTTTAATTGTCAAACAATTTAAAAAATGATATGCTCATACGTGTAAAATATTCAGGCGAAGAAAAGGAAGAGTAATTCTTGTCGCATAGTAAAGAGAGCTTCTGCTGGTGGAAATGAAGCGTATGACGGAGAATGAATATGACCTTGGAGCCCTGCACCGAAATGAAAGTAGGCTGCAGCGAGAAGCCACTCGTTACAACAGGAGCAGTATGAACACGTACTGATAGAGACTAGCTGCAGATGCAACTAGTAAATTTAGGTGGTACCACGATACGATTCGTCCTAATCGATTTTTCGATTAGGGCGTTTTTTTATTAGGAGGAGATATTATGAGTATTTTTATTGGTGGCGCATGGTCATATGCGAATGGCTCACTACATTTTTCTTATACATTTGCTGAATATCTTCAACAATATAGGCAAGTAAAAATCCTGCTGGGTCTTGGAATTGACGTTTAAGTAAGCTTTCATGGTCTTTCTGTACAAAATCAATGGCCATTTGCTGCATGTCAGCGCGCGCAAGTGAACGATACCAATCTCCAACGCTTGTCTCCACTTCATAGCCTAAAACCTCACAAAAAAATGCGGCAGATTGGGTCACATTTGATGCGTTAATTGCTAAACCGAATCTCGGCATTCCGCTCCCTCCTTTTTTATTGTATACCCGTTTTAACAACGGATAATTTTCCATAAAAAGGATTTGGTTTATGCAACCATATGCCTGAGCACTCCCACTTTTACACTATTTTACAGAAATAAAGATTTCTTTTTACACTTAATGGGTAGAAAAGTGAGAGAAGGTCCTTATTGTAGTATGTTGTTTTTTGTGTGAATGCTTCATACCAATGAAAAGTAGGTGTATATCGATGACAACAAAGTATGCATCAAAAGAGCAAGTACATCAGTGGATTCAGCAGTATCAGCAAAATCGTGACGAGGATGCGCAAACGCAGTTAGTACTTAATTACAAATCATTAATTTATTCCATCACAAATCGATATGTGAAAAACTATGCGCAACAAGAAGATTTATTTCAGGTAGGGGTTATTGGCTTATTAAAAGCGATACGTCGCTTTGATGTATCCATTCAACGTAGCTTTGAAGCATTTGCAATCCCGACGATTTTAGGTGAAATCAAGCGGTATATTCGGGATACGACATGGGATGTGCACGTACCACGTAGGGTAAAAGAATTAGGACCTAAAATTAAACGTAAGGTAGCAGAGTTAACGACTACTTTACAGCGTTCCCCATCGATTTTAGAAATTGCACAAGCTTTAGATACAAGTTTAGAAGAAGTGCTTGAAACGATGGAAATGATGACAAGCTACAATACGTTATCATTAGATGTACCTATGGATGTGGACAGTGAGGATAGGGATCGAACTTTTTTTGATGTAGTAGGATCGGTGGATGAAAACTTTGATTATTTGGAGAAAATGATGGCTGTTCAAGCAAGCATTCAAGTACTAGATCACCGGGAACGGGATGTTATTGAGCTAACATTTATGGCAAATATGACACAAATTGAAATTGGTAAGCAGCTAGGTATTTCACAAATGCATGTATCACGAATTAAGCGAACGGCACTTGATAAATTAAAAACAGCTGTAATGAGCTAGAGAAAACTTTAAGTATCTAATGAAAATTAGATACTTTTTTTATGAAAAAATACATATACCCCTATATATATAAGAAGATATCAATGTATATAATGTTTTAAAAGTCTTTATTTACAGTGTTTCAAAGAAAATAAATAATATTCGTTGACATATACCTAATAGGGTATTAATATAGAGCTTGTAAGATATCACAAAATAAAAATGAAAAAACAAATAAATTGCTGTATCACAGCTCTTTATTTTTCAATAAAAAAATACCTATATGGGTAATTAATGGAGGACTTAATGGAAAAGAAACGCACGACAATCGTATTATTTAGTGGAGACTATGATAAGGCAATGGCTGCCTATATTATTGCAAATGGGGCAGCAGCGTACGACCATGAGGTAACGATTTTTCATACGTTCTGGGGTATTAATGCCCTGCGCAAACAACAGCCAGTAGCGGTGAAAAAAGGATTTCTTGAAAAAATGTTTGCTAAAATGATGCCGCGCGGAGCAGAGCAGCTTGGTTTATCAAAAATGCAAATGTTAGGCATGGGTCCAAAAATGATTAAACATGTAATGAAAAAGCATAATGCACTAACGCTAACTCAACTTGTTGAAATGGCGCAGGAGCAAGATATTAAATTAGTAACATGTACGATGACAATGGATTTATTAGGGCTTCAAAAAGAGGAGCTATTAGATGATATTACGTATGCAGGTGTTGCAGCGTATTTAGCGGATGCTGAACAAGGCAACGTCAACTTATTTATTTAACTTGGAGGAAACAAATTATGACAATTCATGCAGATGTAAAATTAGATGCAAAGGGTTTAGCTTGCCCAATGCCAATCGTAAAAACGAAAAAAACAATTGAAAAAGAAGTACAAGAAGGACAGGTAGTAGAAATTCAAGCAACGGATCAAGGCTCAAAAGCAGATTTAGTGGCATGGGCAAAATCAACAGGCCATCAATATATCGGCCTAATTGAAGAAGGCGACGTATTATTCCACTATATTCGTAAATGCAACCCAGAAAAAGCAGATGCTACTGAGAAAACATTTACACAAACTGCTTCAAATGATGATTTAGCTAATGTAACAGGCACTATTTTAGACGTTCGCGAAGCAGCTGAATATGCATTTGGTCATATTCCAGGGGCGCTATCAATGCCACTAGGTGAGTTAGAGGAACGTATGAATGAATTAAATAAAAATGAAGCAATCTACGTTATTTGTCGTACAGGTACACGTTCAGATTTAGCCGCACAAACACTTGCAGCAAATGGCTTTACAAATGTATATAATGTTTTACCAGGCATGAGTGAATGGCAGGGTGAAACCGCGCAAGAACTATAAAATTTTTTCAAAAAAATAATACCTATGGGGGTAAAAAGATGACAGTATCAACATGGACAGCACAACAAGTAGCACAAAAAGTAATTAATAATGATGAATTATTTATTTTAGACGTTCGAAATGCAGATGCGTTTGCGGACTGGAAAATTGAAGGTCACAAATTTGAGTATTTAAATATTCCATACTTTGAATTATTAGATGGTGTAGAAGAAATTTTACCGAAATTGCCAGCGGATAAAGACATTTTAGTTGTCTGCGCAAAAGAAGGTTCTTCTATCATGGTAGCAGAAATGTTAGCAGAAGAAGGCCTTGATGTAGCGTATTTACAAGGTGGCATGAAATCTTGGTCAATGTATTTAGAGCCAATTAAAGTAGCTGATTTAACAGACGGTGGCGAATTGTATCAATTTGTACGTTTAGGTAAAGGTTGCTTATCGTATATGGTTATCTCAGGTGGCGAGGCAGCAATCATTGATGCAGTGCGTTTTACAGAAGTGTTTACAAACTTCGCAGCTGAAAAAGGCGCAACAATTAAACATGTATTTGATACACATTTACATGCTGACCATATTTCAGGTGGTCGTCATATTGCAGCACAAACTGGTGCAACTTACTATTTACCAGAAAAAGATGCGGAAGAAGTTGTATTCGACTATACAGCATTAGAAGATGGTCTAACAGTAAAAATTGGTGCATCTCAAATCGAAGTTGGCGCGCTATACTCTCCGGGGCATACAATTGGTTCAACATCGTTTGTTATCGATCATCGCTTCTTATTAACAGGTGATATTTTATTCATCGATTCAATTGGCCGTCCTGATTTAGCTGGTCTCGCAGAGGACTGGGTAGCTGATTTACGCGAAACATTATATAGTCGTTACCGTGCATTAGCGGAAGATTTAATCGTTTTACCGGCACACTTTATGATTATTGATGAATTGAATGAAGATGGTACAGTAGCACGTCGTTTAGGCGATTTATTTGCACAAAATCATGGTTTAAATGTTTCGGATGCAGACGAATTCCGTCATTTAGTAACAGATAACTTACCACCACAACCAAACGCATACCAAGAAATTCGTCATGTAAATATGGGGAAAGTAACACCAAATAACGACGAGCAAACGGAAATGGAAATCGGTCCAAACCGTTGTGCTGTACGCTAAAATTCGCAGTTTGCTGGAGCATATTATTGTCACACACTGCGTGAGAGCTGTCCCAAACGGCTGATTCTATAAATCACTTACACAAAAACAGGAAAAGAGGAATTACACATGAATATTACAAAATCATTAGACGCAAAAGGCCTAGCATGCCCAATGCCAATCGTTAAAACAAAAAAAGCAATGGATACACTAGCAGCAGGTGACGTATTAGAAGTTTTCGTTACAGATAAAGGCGCACTAAATGACTTCGCAGCATGGGCACAAGCAGGTGGTCATAACATCTTGGAGCAAAAAGAAGATGGCGATGTGATTACGTTTTACATTGAAAAAGCATAAAAAATGAACTAGGATAAAATACTCTAAAAATGAATAGAAAAAAGAAGGAATCGATAAGACGATTCCTTCTTTTTTTATGAAATAATGCTCATTCAGAAAACCTATCTCCTATACTCATCCGATTCTTACGGAATAATAACATCCGTTTCGATTAAACGAGGATGCAATTTTTGAGCTTTTTCATATTGTGCTTCTGTATTGACGCCATAGACATGCAATTTGAGTTTAGCACGTTTAATCTTTTCTGCAGTTTCCGCGTTTATGTTATTAATAGAAACTGAGTAGAGTGCTTGATTATATTTTTTCAATGCGATAAGATCTGTATCAACATTTTTAAGTGCGTTCCCAAGGGAAGTTACGGGTGCTTCAGGGTACCATTTATTAAATTGTTCACGAATTTCTGTATTACTTAGAACAAAGAACGAATGGTTATATACATTTTCTTGTTGTGCTAGTTGAATCACATCATCTACAAAATCTTTATCATCCCAATTCCCCTTAGAACCATCAAAATTGATACCAACATCATAACGGTCCGCTTCTTCAAGCGCTTCTTGTAATGTAGGTACTTTATAAGAGGTTAAATGACCTGTATCATCTTCAATCTTTAATTTTTCAATTTCAGCAAGCGTCATATTACTTACTTGTCCACTACCATTCGTTGTGCGATCAACCGTTTTATCATGCATTAAAATGTAATGATGATCTTTCGTTCGTTGAACATCAATTTCGACAAAACCATAGCGCAATTTACCAGCTGCTGCAATGGCTTCAACCGTATTTTCAGGAGCTATTATTTGTGCACCCCGATGTGCGCTAAGTTCAGTTTTATTACTTTGAAGCCATTGAGAATGTTTGGCTGCGCTTGCCTCTCCTGTAAAGATAATAGTTGCTGCAACAGCAACCATAGTTCCTATAAGTGATTTTTTCATGAGGTCACTCCCTTTAGTTTATCGTACAACCTTATAATAAGGGGAATATATTAAGGCAATATAAAGGGTATGCTAAAATGTTGTTAGAATAGAAAAAGGGGGCGATAATATGGCAGTAATCATTCGATTTGATTTTGATGAAAATCCAATGGCTTATTTTCATTTTGAGCATAATAATCGCGATGGTTCCTTTGATAAATATTGGTTCACAGAGGAGGGGGATGAACTTCCTTTTGTGAAACGGTTTATTGATGAACAACTCGAAACAGGGGAAGCATTATATGCGCTTTATTGGTATGACGGAGCGCCGGTCATGATGTCGCGCATTCAGAAGGTGCTGACAAAGAAAGAACTTGATGAAGTAAATGAGACGTTAACGGATAAAATTGAGCTTTCTCCAACATATGAGCAGCCGCTTATTTGGTTTGAGAAATCCTTTCGATTGGTACACCCGGCGATTGATGGGTTTTTAACAGCGCTTGATGTGCCAAAGATTGAATGGGATTTTTATGCCTTCGATGATATCGAATACGAGCAGTTTTTAGCATCAAATCATATTCAGTACTCTTTATTTGAGGCAGAATTAACGGTTGATGAAGAACAACTTAAGCAACAGCTATTTTTCGATGAAGCTCAATTAGACATGATACAAGAGGCACTTTTATACAAGAAAAATATCATTTTACAGGGGCCTCCAGGTGTTGGGAAAACCTATTTAGCGAAGCAGTTAGCCTATTTAAACATGCCGTTTAAAGAACAGCATTTCATCCGAACGGTGCAGTTTCATCAGTCGTATAGCTATGATGACTTTGTGCAGGGCTATAAACCGACCGTTGACGGAGGCTTTGAGCTGAAAAATGGGGTGTTTTATACATTTTGTCAGACGGCACAGCAAGATCCATCGCATCCCTATTATTTTATTATTGATGAAATGAACCGCGGGAATGTTAGTAAGATTTTTGGTGAGCTGATGACGCTGATGGAGGCAGATAAACGCGGACCGTCATTTGCGATTCCACTAGCATATGATGAAACGCCGTTTTATATTCCAGAAAATGTATCAATTATTGGCATGATGAATACCGCAGACCGCTCACTCGCGGTTGTTGATTATGCGCTGCGTCGTCGTTTTGCGTTTGTGACGTTGACACCGCAGTTTAATCAGAAATTTCGCCAGCATTTACTTGATGCAGAAGTACCGCTCGTATTAGCGAATTTTATTAATGAAAAAATGACGAAGCTCAATGCAATTATTGCAGAGGAACCAAATCTAGGACGTGGCTTTATGATAGGACATAGTTATTTTTCACAGCCACAGGCAGATGCGGTGAAGTGGTATAATCGCGTCATTCGCCTAGAGATTGCGCCGTTATTAGAAGAGTATTGGTTCGATGAGCCGGAGCTTGCGCGTACGGAAATTGCGAAGTTACGCTATGAGGTTTAGTGGATGATTCCAATTGCGAATATTTATTATATGCTGAGCTACAGTGCTGGTATTTTGCCAGAACAGGGTGAGCGTTTTGTGACAGCGTCGAATGATGAGGCACTTGTGGAGTTATTTGCACAAGCCTTTGAACGCCGATTGACGCCAGTTGTAAAGCGTGGATTTTATAAAGAGTATGTAACAACAAAGCAAGAAACGACTGCACCACGCGGCAAAATTTTAATGCGTGAAACGATGCGTCTTGGCCATAAGCCTCGTGTTGTGAGTGAGGTAGACCACTTTTCAGTCGATATTTTGCATAATCAAATTATACGGGCAACATTAGTGAAATTAATTCATGACGGCTCATTGACGCGGCAAACGACAACAAAATTAACGCGTCAGCTGCGCTATTTTCAAGAAATCACACCCATTCGTGTCACAGCGCAGCATTTTGAGAATTTAACATTTCATCGTCAAAATCAAAATGACCGCATGCTGCTAGATATTTGCCGCATGATTCATTTATATACGATGATTGATGAGGTAGACGGGCGACTGCGCTTTATTGATTTTGAAAAGACGCATCGTATGCATGAGCTATTTGAGCAGTTTGTCCGTAATTTTTATAAGCAGCATCTACATGACTATCAGGTGTCACGTGAATATATAGATTGGCATGTTGGGCGTGTTGTAAAGGGAGACCGTTCACTCATTCCAAAAATGCAGACGGATATTTGTTTGACGAATGAGGCGCGAAAAATCATTATTGATACGAAATATTACGAGCATACGCTCATGACGACGCGTTACGGAGCAGAGCGCGTACATGCGCAAAATCTGTATCAGCTCTATAGTTATTTAGAGAATGCTGAATCTCGGCCCATGATGGCGGGTATGCTGTTATATCCGCAGGTCGACGAACCAGTTGATTTAGTTGTCGAGTTAAATGGCTATCCGTTAACCGTCGCAACCGTCGATTTAAATGTGCATTGGTCTGTCATTCATACGCGTTTAATGCAATTAATTGAACGCATTTAAAAAAGAGGAATTGCATTTGCAATTCCTCTTTCGTCTTAGTGAATATCTTTTTTCTTGAAATTCCCGCCCTTAACTTCGGCTGTGTCATACACAGTAACGAAGGCATTTGGGTCTGTTTCAAAAATAATTGATTTCATTTTTGTATCTTCCATACGGTTAATGACGCATGTTACTTCTTTGAACATTTCATTTGAATAGCCACCATAGACCTCTGACAATGTCGAACTACGACCAAGACGATCGCGAATCGTTTCGACAAGTAAATCAGGGTCCTTCGTAATGACTTTATATGTTTTCGAGCCGCTCAGACCTTCTTCAACGATATGAATTACTTTTGAGGCGATGAAGTATGCTAGACCAGAAAGAATCGCACCTTCAAGACCGAATACTGTTGATACGAGAATGAAGACAAACATATTTAAAAATAAAATTAAATCACTCGTACCAAATGGTAGCTTGCGCGCTAATAATACTGCGAGCATATCAATACCATCTAGTGCACCACCGTTACGTAGTGCAAGACCCATACCAAAACCTAAAATGATACCACCGACAACGGTAATTAATAACGTGTCCCCTTCAATAATTGTATCGACATGGTGGAGTATAATTGTTCCGATTGCTAACGTTGCGATCCCTAAAATTGAATAGAGTGCAAAACTTTTACCAATCTGCTTATAGCCTAGCCAAATAAAAGGAATATTAATAATTGCGATTAACGTGCCAAGCGGTAAGCCGAATAATTGTGATAGTACGATACTAATACCTGTAACGCCACCATCGGATACGCTATTTGGAATTAGGATTGCTTCTAGTCCATAGGCCGCAATCAAAGCCCCGATAATAACCATTAATCCTTTAAATAGTGTTTTCTTAAAACTCTTCTTTTTTGTTTTTCCTTCTGCCATAGAATCTCCTTCACTTTGCTACAAATTGTTGTTCTATTATTATTTTATAAAAAATTAGACTCAAATGTATAATTATAAGTATTTTTTTCACGATTTTTTTTAAAAGTCTACTGAATGACAAGGATATAAATACGAGTTTTACGTTATTTCAGTGAGTAATTGTCTATTTTCAGTAAAAAAATGAAATCGTTTTCTTTTTAACGACTATAATTTTCTTATTTTCAGAAAAAAATATTTTTTCAGTAAATTTATTGACAAGTAATTTACTAGGGTTTATGATGAAACCAATCAAAACAAACAATAATTACATAGTTCTTATCAAGAGAGATGGAGGGACAGGCCCGGTGAAATCTCGGCAACAGCTTTTTAAAAAGTAATGTGCCAAATCCTGCAAGTAGTTTCACTTGGAAGATAAGAGTACGATTTTAACACCTTTCGTTTCTCTTTTATTTCGAGAAGCGAAAGGTTTTTTTGATGTAACTTACGTCTAAGAGGGAGAAGGTAGATGCTTAAATGATTGAATTTTCAGATGTTTCAAAAATATTTAAAGTGAAAAGTCGTGAAGTGAAAGCGGTGCAAAATGTATCATTGAAAATTGAAAAAGGAGATATTTTTGGCGTCATCGGCTTTAGTGGTGCGGGAAAAAGCACGCTACTACGCATGGTGAACTTATTAGAAAAGCCAACAGTAGGTACAGTCAAGGTGCATGATACCGATTTAATGAAGCTTTCACCTAAAGAATTACGTGGTCTACGTCGCAATATCGGTATGATTTTTCAAAATTTTAATTTGATGACCTCACGCACGGTTGCTGGCAATATTGCCTACCCAATGAAGCTTGAAAAAGTGCCAAAAAAGGAAATTGAGCGTCGTACAAAAGAGCTGTTATCCTTTGTCGGCTTATCAGAGAAGGCAAAGGATTATCCGGAGCAATTGTCTGGTGGTCAAAAACAGCGTGTTGGTATTGCACGAGCACTAGCAAATAACCCGGACATTCTCATTTGTGATGAGGCAACATCGGCACTTGATCCGGAAACAACAGCGGATATTTTAAAGCTGTTAAAACGCGTCAATGCAGAGCTTGGTATTACAGTGTTATTAATTACACATGAAATGAATGTCATCCAAGAAATTTGTAATCGTGTGGCAGTCATGGAAAACGGTTTTGTGATTGAATCGGGGGATGTGTATGACGTATTTACAAACCCGCAGCATCCAACGACACAGCGCTTTATTCAGTCGGTGAATCAGGATAGACCGTCTGAGGCAATTTTAAAAGAATGGCGGGAAAATGGCGGCAATCATTTATATCGTGTGTTATTTAAAGGCTCGACGACACATACGCCATTATTATCGGAGATTACGCAAAAATACGGCGTTTATTTCAATATTCTTTATGGTACGGTCCGAGAATTGCAACAGCAGATGTTTGGCAATCTACTTGTTTCCTTTGAGGGCGATGAACGAGCGATAAAAAAAGCTATTTCGGAATTACAGCAAATCGTAGAGATGGAGGAGGTGGTTGTGCATGAAAGTTGATTGGGCATTATTTTGGCCGCGTATTTTAGAAGCGACAGGTCAAACGATTTACATGGTGCTACTAACATTAATTTTTGGCGCTATTATCGGCATTGTAATTGGGTTACTACTTTATGTGACACGCGAAAATAATATTATGGAAAGCAACGTCGTCTTTACCATTTTAAATATTCTCGTTAATATTATTCGCCCCATTCCATTTATTATTTTCCTTGTGGCGCTATCACCATTAACGCGTATCGTGATGGGAACGACGATTGGCACGACAGCGGCGATTTTTCCGATGACCATTGCGGCAGCCTTTAGCATTGCGCGTGTTGTCGAAAATAACTTAATTAGTATCGACCCAGGTGTTATTGAAGCAGCGAAGGCAATGGGTGCGAGCTCTTGGCAAATTGTGTTCACTGTCTTAATTCCAGAAGCACTTGGACCATTAGTGTTAGGCTTAACCTTTGTGACGGTTGGTTTGATAGACTTCTCAGCAGTTGCCGGCACAGTAGGCGGCGGAGGTCTTGGACATATTGCCATTACATACGGCTATCAGCGCTTTGATACGAGTGTCATGATTGTAACGGTCGTTATCTTGATTGTGCTTGTACAATTAGCGCAGTGGCTTGGAAATACGGTATCGAAGAAAATTTTAAGAAGATAAGGGGATTAAGAGATGAAAAAATTAGGATATGTATTAGTAACAGCATTACTTGTCGTTGTATTAGCAGCGTGTGGGAAATCAGATGACGCTGCAGATAAGACCGTGAAAATCGGTATTAGTGGCTCAGATGGCATGCAGTGGCCATTACTAGAAGAAAAATTAGAAAAAGAAGGCATCCATATTGAATTTGTTGAATTTGAAGATTACACATTACCAAACAATGCATTAGCACATAAGGATATCGACATTAATGCATTCCAGCACGTATCATTCCTTTCTTCTTATGTAAAAGAAAGTGGCAATGACCTAGTACCATTAGCATCAACCGTATTTGCACCACTTGGCTTGTACTCAGAAAAATTAAAAGATGTAAAAGACATTAAAAAAGGCGATACAATCGCGATTCCAGATGATCCATCAAACCAAGCACGGGCACTAAAATTATTAGAATCAGCTGGCTTAATTGAATTAAAAGCAGATTTCGGCTTATATGATGATGCATCAAAAATTACAGAAAATCCATTAGAGCTAGACATTAAACCAATGGTGGCACAGCAAACACCGCAAGTATTACCAGACGTTGCGGCAGCTATTATTAATAATGGTATCGCAGGCCAAGCAGGCTTATCACCAGGTGAAGATCCACTTTATCGCGAGGATGAGGCAAGTGATAATATTAAACCATATATTAATATTTTTGCCGTTCGTGCAGAGGATAAGGATAATGAAACATACAAAAAAATCGCTGAATTATACCAAAGTGAAGACATTCAAAAAGCTGTAAAAGAAGAAACAAAGGGCGGCCAAAGCATCGTTGTTGAGCCGCAGGAAGACTTATTAAAAACATTTGATGAATTAAAAAAATAACCATTTAGGAGGTTCTAATCATGCAGACAGTACTCAGTAAGCAACAACGTATTACGCAGTTCATTGACAAACAGCAGGCGCGGTATATTTCTATCAGTCAGGCCATTCATGCGAAGCCTGAAATCGGCAACGAGGAATTTTTCGCGAGTGAGCAACTCGTGACTTTGCTTAAGGAAAATGGCTTTGATGTACAGACAGCCGTTGCAGGTCATGAAACATCATTCTATGCAGTAAAGGATAGTGGGAAGTCCGGTCCGACGATTGCGTATTTAGCAGAGTATGATGCGCTGCCAGGATTAGGACATGCTTGTGGGCATAATTTAATTGGTGTCATGAGCGCAGCGGCCGCGATTGCGCTGAGTGAAATAGCGGAGTCAACAGGTGGGAAGGTTGTTGTTCTTGGGACGCCTGCAGAGGAGGGGGGTCCAAATGGTAGTGCGAAGGGAAGTTTTGTAAAGCATGGCTATTTGGAAAAGATTGACCTAGCCCTTATGCTGCACCCATTCGGTATTACGATGCCAACGACAGATTCACTTGCAGTTGACCCGATTGATTTTCATTTTTACGGAAAGTCAGCACATGCAGCCAGTGCACCAGAGGAAGGCATTAATGCATTAGATGCGGTGATTCAGCTTTACAATGGCATCAATGCGCTACGTCAACATGTGGCAGCTGATGTGCGGATTCATGGCATTATTACAAACGGTGGAGACGCACCAAATATTGTGCCAGACTACGCCTCAGCGCGCTTTTATATTCGTGCAAACTCATGGAATCGTACCGCTGAAACGGCTAAAAAGGTCGAAGCGATTGCCGAAGCGGCCGCACTTGCAACAGGTGCGACGGTGAAAATTGAACGCTTCCAAAATGAGGTGAAGGATTTAGTCGTGACGCCAGCAGTTGATGCAGTATTAAGTGAGCATTTGGCCGCAGTTGGTGAAAACGTCATATTAGATAGTGGCAAGTCACTCGGTTCAACAGATGCCGGTAATATTAGCTACGAGGTTCCAACAGCACATGGCTATTTGAAAATTGGTGATGAAGCACTTGTGCCGCATACACCTGCCTTTCGTGAAGCGGCAAACTCGGACTATGGCTATGGCGCACTGATTCGCGGCGCAAAGGCATTGGCGCTTACCGGGCTAGACTATCTTGAGCAACCTACATTATTAGCGCAAGCAAAAACAGCACATGCACAGGCATTAGTAGCAAAACAATAACTCACGAATTATGCAGTAGAGATCTAAAAGACACTTTCAATGTATAAATATTGAAAGTGTCTTTTGATGTGTAAAATAGTAAAGAGAATTTTAGCCAACTTTAAGAATACAAAAAAAGCGACTGATCCAAACCTATTTAAAAAATTGACAGCATGGTAGAAAAGGAATGAAGACGGGTATAAAAGAACGTAACATAAAAAAGAAAGGGTGTGCAAAATGGGCAGTCCCACAGCAATGTATGCAGTTAGGTGTGACGACAATACATGGATGCAGACGCAAAGAATTTCAATTTTTAATTCGGGCAATACGGCAGAGTTTCGCGCGGAGATTTGTCGGCAGTTACGCGCCAATCGCTATGCGGTGATTCACTATTCGGATGAGCTCGTTATTTTAGTGGATGAGCTCGCAGCTTACAAGGAACATCAACCGATTTGGTCAATTTGTCTACAAAATGGTACGCAAATGGATATTCCCGGAACCCTTTTCTTCTCGCGTACAAGTCCGACAGATCGAGGGGTTCAACTGATTAATATTCGTGCATCGGATATTTTTAATATTCGTTGCTTTGCGAATATTTGTTTTAAAGGATGGACACAAGATTAAAAAGCAGGAGCCACGTCAATCGCGTGATTCCTGCCTTTTTTAATTATTGAATTTTAAAGAAATGCATTTCACGTAATAAGGATTCTGCGCGCTGTGATAGCGATTCCGCGGCGGCGGTTACTTCCTGCATTGAAGCAAGTTGCTCTTCAGACGCAGCGGCTACGCTTTCTGAGTTGCCAGAAGCATCTTGTGATAGCGTCGCAATTTGTTGCATCGCATCGACGATATGCGTTGCTGAGGCAGACATTTGCTGTGCAACGGCTGTAATGTCCATAATTTGACCAGAAATATGGACAACCGCTTCATTAATTTTATTAAAGCCAGTACCAGCTTGTGAGACAGCCTTCATACCGGCAGACACATCTTCAGAGCCACGCGTCATCGCCACAACAGCTTGTTTTGTATCACTTTGAATCTCGGCAATTAATTTCGCAATATCATCGGCAGATTGTTTCGATTGCTCTGCAAGGTGACGCACTTCATCTGCAACGACCGCAAAGCCCTTACCATGCTCACCAGCACGAGCCGCTTCAATCGCTGCATTGAGTGCTAGTAAATTTGTTTGATCTGAGATGTCGGTAATGACACTCACAATATCAGCAATCGCCGCCGAACGGTTATTTAATGAGTGAATACGTTGTGCTGTATCATTCGTTGAGGTGCTAATTTGACTCATCTGTGTAATGACCTGCTCGATAGATTGCTGTCCGATTTGCGCGATTTGTGTCGCATTGTCCGATAGCTCCGCAACTGAATGTGTTGCTTCGGCAACGCGGGATACACCAATTGACATTTCTTCTAGTGCACGTTTATTTTCATCAATATATTCCTCTTGCATGCGCGAGCCTGATGCCACCTCTTGAATCGATGAGGTGATTTGTTCGGTTGCTTTTGATGTTTGGTCCGAGCTCGCCATTAATTGCTCAGATGACGACGCCACATGCTCACTACTTTCTGATACCGTTTGAACGAGTCCACGTAAATTTTCGACCATTTGATTAAAGGCTGTCGTTAAAGCACCCACCTCATCTTTTGAACGGATATCAAGTGTAGCTACAGTTAAATCACCATTTGCGACACGCTGCGTTGCTTCTGTGACGCGCTTGATAGGCTCACTCATAATGCGTGCAAAAATCATACTTGCAAGCATTGCTGCAATGATTGCAATTGCTGTTAAAATAATCATAAAAATAAATACTTGTGACGTATGCTTGTTATTTAGCTCATTTTGCTTCTCCATATCCTCCGCTACTTTTGTTGCATATGTTTGCGCAGTTTTCATCATTTCTTGCCCAACAGGGTAGACCTTCATTTGCCAATAATTAATCGCTTCTTTTTCTGTACCACCATTTTTCACTAATGTATTCATGTCATCGAATTGCGTTTTAAAATCATTATTTAATGCTAATAAATGGTTCATCGTATCTTTGTCTTGCTGCTTAGTAATAAGTTGTTGCGACGTATGTAGACGTGTATCAATTTCATCTTTTGCCTTATTAAATTCTTCCTCATTTTTAAGTGCTGTTGATACAATCAAGCCACGCACGGATAATGACTGCTTCACAGATTCACTAACGACAACCTGCATATTATTGCGGATTTGCCCTTCGTTATCAATTAGTTTTGAATACGAATCCGTTGTTGAGTGTAAGGAGTAAATGGAATAACTAATCAATGCGCCAAACGCGATTGTAATACTTAATAACACAGTTAAAATCTTTGCTTTAATGCTTTTCATACAAACCCTCCATTCTTTTTTTGAAAATTCAATTTATTATATATGAATAAAAAGAATCGGTCTATAGCAATCTTTTTGGTGGGTATTTTACTCTATTTTATTCACTAAACAATGACTTAGTATCTAATTCAAAAAAATAGGAAGCAACTTATTGCAAAAAAATACGTACTATGAAGAAAAGGTAGGGGATTTGATGAAAAAATGGATTATTGGTCTACTTGTGGTCGTAGTCAGTATCGTAGGAGTGCTATTTGCCTGTGTCATGAGTGGTGCTAAAACGACAGCTAACGGACAAGCGAATTATATGATTATTTTAGGGGCCAAGGTGAAGGCGAGCGGAGAACCTTCATTAGCATTGAAAGAGCGCTTAGATGCGGCGGTACCTTATTTGAAAAAATATCCGCATGTGAATGTCATCGTCTCTGGTGGTAAAGGAGCCGATGAGCCGCAGTCAGAGGCAGCAGTAACGGCCAATTATTTAATCGCACATGGAATTGAGGCGACGCGTATTGTCAAAGAAGATGAGTCGATGTCAACGACAGAAAATCTGCGCTACTCAAAAAAATTATTACCAAAAAATGAGACAGCGATTACGCTCGTTTCCAACGATTTTCATTTGTATCGTGCCGGCTATTTAGCGAAAAAAGAGGGCTTAACGGCCGATAGAGTGGCGGCAAAAACGCCTGAGTCCGTTACCGTACAACTGCATATTCGCGAAATGGCCGCTGTCGCAAAAACATGGGTAGTAGGTGAATAAGGAGAAATCGCTAACAATAGCGATTTTTTTGTACAGCGAAAAACCGGAACCACGCCATAGCGCGATTCCGGTTTTTTTAATGCTCGATAGGAGATACGTATGTCAAGGCTTCCAATACGTGCTTATGCTTTTTTAAAAAGTGTGTAGACGTAGCCAAGTAATGCGCCGACGAAAGCAGGAACAATCCAGCCAAGTCCTAAGCTATAAAATGGCAGGAATTCGGCATAAAATGCGACGATGCTATCAAGGAAGTCGAGCTGTGCTGCTTTTACATTCGGAATTAATGCCGTATAGGCATCCATAATACTGATGAAGAATGTAAAGAACATTGCGGTCGCAAATACGGCACGACGCGCTTTAAATAATGGTGCACAAAGCGCTAAAAGAATTAATACAATGGCAAGTGGATATAAGAACATTAATACCGGTACAGAGTACGTAATGATATTATTTAAACCAAAGTTGGCAATTGTAAATGATACGGCACATAAAATGAAGACGTACCATTTATAGCTAATACGCGGGAATACTTCATGGAAAAATTCACTACATGATGTGATTAAGCCGATACTTGTTTTTAAACAAGCAAGCACGATGATGATGGCGAGTAAAATGGCGCCAAATGAGCCGAAGTAATGATCTGCCACTGCTGCAAAAATAAGTGCCCCATTTTCAAATGAGCCGATTGTGCCAACACTCATTGCACCCATATACGTAATGAAGCCATAAATGATACTCATTAGAAGAATGGCGAAAAGACCTGCTTTCCATGTTGTGTTAGCAATGGCTTTTTTATCGGTAATGCCTTGTTGCTTAATCGCATTGATGACAACGATACCAAAGGCTAGTGACGCAAGCGCATCAAGCGTGTTATAGCCTTCTTTGAAGCCGCTAATAAAGGCATGGTCGATATAATCACCTACAGCGCCCTGAAATGAGCTCATCGGCTTAATTACACTAATAATAATTAATACGAATAAGAAAATTAAAAAGGCCGGTGTTAAATATTTACCGATATAATCCATGATTTTTGCGGGATTTAATGAGAAATAATAAACGATTGCAAAAAAGATAAAGCTAAATAATGCTAGAAATAATGTCAGATGTTCTGGTGCGATAAACGGCTCAAAACCAACTGTGAAAGGTACAGTCGCAGTACGAGGAATCGCAAAGAATGGACCGATTGTTAAATAAAGTGCAACAGAGAATACAAGCCCAAATATTGGGTGTACGCGACTACCAAGGTCACGCAGACCGTTACTACCTGTTAGGCCAATTGCTAAAATACCGAGTAATGGTAGTCCCGTTGCGGTCACGAGGAAACCGATTAATGCCGGCCAAAAGTTTTCGCCGGCCATTTGTCCAAGCTGAATAGGGAAGATTAAGTTCCCAGCACCGAAAAATAGCCCAAATAACATCGTGCCAATTAGTGCGTAGGTTGAAAATGAAACATTGTTTTTACTCAAAAGAGTGCCCTTCTTTCTATAAAAGATTAGATACATACAAAGCGAGATAGATAACAGAAGGTAAGGTATGTCCTAAAATAATAAAAAGGAATCGCTACAATACGCAATTCCTTTGGACATAATATGTCTAATTTGCCTCGTCAACAGCACTATAACATTGAAAGAATACATCAACTCGTTCAATAGCACTTCAATAACGTACAATCATACGCATTCCTTTTAACGGTAGACAGCCGGATACGCTTACTGAAATTCAGCGAATCTTCTCGGAGAGGATTTTCAATCAAATCGGTACACTGCCTTTCACCATTTCAGCAGTTCTCTGTGCTACCTATCGGATGTACTCGTTCTCGTCAATGAATTTGTATGCTCTATGTTGTGAATTATCGTAACAAACTGATAATTCTATGTCAATAGTCATTTTATGTCTTTGAGAAAAAATAATAGGTCCAAAATCCTGCAAATTATTTTTAGGAAAAAATAGTGGGTAATAAGACCTTTTATTATAAAAAATATTTATTTAATAATGCTTATATGATAAATTAGTATCAGATAAAAAATACTATAATCGACTTGAGAAGAAGGAGTATGAAAATGATGAAAAAATGGGTATTTGCATTATGTGGCGTGGCTCTTGTGACAGCTACACCATTGACAGCAAGCGCAGCAACTGTGGAAGATCAAGCAGTCGTTGTTGAAACAAAAACAGAAAAAGTGACATGGAAACCGATGAGTGATAACGCTGCTGCCAAAACGGATGAGGTAGCGATTACACCGGATAAACCGGCTACAACGAAAAAGACGACGAAGAAAAAAGCAGCGAAAAAGAAAAAAACGACGAAGAAAAAATCATCAAAGAAAAAATAACCCTTTCTCTTAAGTCGTGGCTCTATAAATAAAAAGTAGGTAGCGCAATGAGCGATACCTACTTTTTTTAATACATTATTATTCTTTTGATTCCCAAAGCATTAAATCATCTTCGGTAATCAGTGTTTTATCGACCAGTGGATCTGATTGTTTCGCAAAGCGGTAATCGGTATTTTGAATCGCTTTTTGGACGATATTACGTACAAGGCCCGCATTGCCAAATGTTTCATCGCGGTATTCATACGCATTCATTAAATAAAATGAGAGTGCGCGTAAAGCCTGCTCGGAATAGTGATAGCCAGATTGCTGTGCCATTTGTGTCGCAATAGCCAGCAACTGTTCCGGTGTGTAATCAGGGAAGTTTAGCCAATCACGGAAGCGGCGCTGTAACCCTTCATTTTGATTAATAAATTGGGTCATTTTTTCGGGGTAACCGGCGATAATAACGACCATTTCATCGCGGTATTGCTCTAAATAGTTTAGTAATGTATCGACGACGCGCTTGCCGACGTCTTCATTGCCATATTGAGCGAGCTGATAGGCTTCATCAATAAATAACACACCATGGCGCGCTCGCTGAATATAATGTTGCGTGAAGCGCTCGATATCCCCGACATGTGGCCCGACGAGCATATCACGTGTTACTTCAACTAATTCACCACGTTCCACAATACCGAGTGCCTCATAAATTTTCGCGATAATGCGTGCGACGACCGTTTTCCCAGTGCCAGGATGTCCTGTTAATACAAAATTCGTCATTAAATGCTCGACACCTTTGTGCTCATCACGGTAGTAACGTGTCAGCTCAATTAGCTTAGTAACGGATTGCTTCACATTGTCTAGCCCAACGAGAGTGTATAATTCATCGAGTGCCTCTTGTAGCATGTCCTCTTGAATAGGAACGGTGAAATCGCGCTTTTGTGGGCTTGCCACAACGGTTTTTACATCATCAATCGTAATCGTTGAGAGCAGCTCCTTCGTCCATAATGTACGATCGATGTCCATACAGCGTAGCTTTTGAGCAGTCACCATTTTTGCGACATCATTACGAACAGTCCGAGCATTGGCAAAATAGCTATCTTTTTTACGCCATAAGCGAATAAATTCCTTTAGTAGCGCCTCTTTTGCACGCGCATCAAGCGTTCGTTTTTGCTGCGTTAGCATATTATCAGCAATCTGTACCATTTCTTCCGGTGTATAATCTTCAAACTGGAAAAACTGTGTAAAGCGACTTTCAAAGCCTGGATTGCTTTTTAAAAAATGCTGCATTTCCTCAGGATAACCCGCCGCAATAACGACAAATTCCCCGCGATGTTTTTCCATTGCCTCCAATAGCACTTCAATTGCCTCAGAACCAAAATCCTTTGAGCTATGACGATTTGATAGCGCGTAGGCTTCATCAATGAATAAAATACCACCCATCGCCTCATCGATTTTCTCCTGCGTTTTTGGTGCCGTTTGCCCGATATAAGGACCAACTAATTGCTCGCGATTTACTTGCACAACATGCCCTTTTTCGAGTAAGCCAAGCTCCTTATACAGCTTGGCTAAAATATGGGCAAAAGTTGTTTTCCCTGTCCCAGGGTTACCATATAATACCGTGTGACTTGCAATTGTTTGAATCGGGTCATCAAAGCCAAGCTCTGCCACTTCGGTATTAAACTGCGAAATACGTACAAGATCATGGAGCGATTTTTTGATTTTTGGTAAGCCCACTAATGCATCTAACTCTTTTAAAGCACTAATTTCCTGTGTTTTTGGGGTACTAATTTTAAAGCGTACAGGGCCTGTAGAGGCAACCGTTTCACCTTCTTTTAAATAGTTACCGCGCGTATTGCCAGCGTAATCTGGCGTAATGAGTTGCACCGCTGTGGCGTCTTTTTTTTCGTATACCCCATACTGCTTATTATGCTCGAAGCGGCTATCTGTCACCGTTGCACTCGCATTTGAGTGAATGTAGAGACCATTACGCTCCGCATATTCTAAAATACTGCCGGTCATTTGTAGTGCCGCCATGCTCGCTACATAAATATTGTCATAGCCACTCGTCCGAATTGTCGTATGTTGTAAAATACTATTGCTATTTTCTTTTAAGATGACGCCGTATTCTTTCGCATCACTTAAACGGCTATTTGCGAGCGTCAAATCGCTATCATCGAGTGAAATATTACTATAGCCATTGAGCGCAATATCACAATTATCAATCGTTGCAACACTGCCTTCCTTTAGCCACACACCATGTTCAGTATTACGTTCAATCGTTGAATTTTTGACATGTAGCGTTGATTGACTACCGCCAACACCAGGATAACGACATTCGGAAACTTTACAATCATCCATCTCGATTGTGGCTTGCTCACGTGCCCACACACCATTTTGATTGGCCTTTGTTAGCGTACAGCGCGTCATCGTTAGGCGACTACTTTTTTCCACAATTAAATGCGAGGCTTCCTGATTATTGAACTGACAATCGTGGATATTCGCTATTGCGCGGTCCTTTAACCACACACCGCTTTGTAAGCCATCAAAAAAATCACATGTCTCCATTTCAATTTCGCTCGTCTCCACACCGACTGCTGGGTATTTATTACGGAATAGTTTTGACTGCTTGAGCGTTACTTTACTATTATCTGATATCCATAGCCCATTTTTAGCGGAATCATGCAATGTACAATCAATGATACTGCCATCACTATTAATAAAGCATACATTTGATCCTGCATTATGATTGAAATCACAGCCTGTCACATGCGCAATCGAACGCTTGGAAATATATAGCCCATCTGATGCGGAATGGTCAATGCGACAATCCTGTAAATTAATCATAGAATCAGCAAGCTCGATATTGGCATAAATATTATGCCCAATCGTACAATCAAGCACCTGAGCCTTCGATTGATCTTTCATCCAAATGCCACATTGATTGGAATTTAGTAGCTGTGTCTGTTCAATAAAAAGTTGACTATGCGCGATGCTAATATTTGGCTTCGCATTATTGGATAATTCGCTTCTTGTAATGCTAATCACACTTTGATTTAGTGCCCATAGGCCAGCACCATCCTGACTATTTTTCGAGATGCTATCAGATAATGTGGTTTTAGTGCCGTCTACTTTAATGTTCGATTCGGCGGAGCGTAACACTTTCGAGTGATGCACTAATAGCTCACCATCAATTGTTGAAATACCAAACTTTTTACAGTCTAAAATCGTACTATGTTCAACTGTGACAGATGCTTGCTGACTATAAAGTCCAATGGTCGCTCCATGAATGGTCGTACTTTGAATGATCGTTTGCGCCTTCGTAAAAATACCGTAGTCCCCACCACGGATTTGACATTGCAAAAATGTCGTAGGTGCAAAAATGTCAAGAGCGTTAGCTGCAGTAGGTTCAAACGTACAATTTGCAAAATACGGCGTGCCTTGTTCGACTGTCACAGTGGAATGGAAATGTATATTTTCAAAGCGCACATTGGCCTGTACGCGAATCGGTTGTTTAAAAATAGTTGCTTGTCCGCGGACACGGATGTTTTTCGCAATAGTTACTGGTTCTTGAAATTGTCCTGTAATGTCGATTGTATCGCCATCTACCGCTACTTCTAGTGCAGCGGCAATGGTTTTGTAGGGAGAAAAAGATTCTGTTGATACGATTAATGTTTGTCCCACCGTTGCTCACCTCATGTTCTTCAAATACGTCTAATCTTTCTATACCCCAACTTAATTTTAACGAAAACATGGTTGCCTTTTTCATATAGGGGAAACAGGTAGTATATCCAAACGAGGGAGGAAGTAAAATGATTCGTCAAGCAGAAAAAAATGAGGCCATGCGTGTCGCCGAGCTTGCGCTACTACTATGGCCAAACAATGATTTAGCAGCATTTACAAAGGAATTTAAAACATGGATTGAGGATGACGAAGCATTGATTTTACTCGCGCTAGATCAAGATTATGCAGTTGGCTTTGCTCAGTGTCAGCTGCGTCATGAGTATGTGGAGGGCACCGATTCATCTCCTGTTGGTTATTTAGAGGGACTATATGTTAAGGAAGCGTACCGCATGAAAGGCATCGCGAATGAACTCGTGAAGAGCTGTGAGCTTTGGGCTAAGGATAAAAAATGTCGCGAGTTTGCGAGTGATTGTGAGTTATCAAATGATGCCAGCATTAGAATGCATAAAAAGCTAGGTTTTACCGAGGCCAATCGTATCGTATGTTTTACAAAGACGCTGCGTTAACTGACGATGAACAGAAAAATGACTCATATGAAATCGTTTAGGCGCTCAGGAAGCGGGTTTTGACTACAACATAATTGAAAATAAGTGCCAAAATCCAGCTATTTTCATACGAAAAAATAAGCAATTACTAAATAACGTGTAAAAAGCTGTCAATGAAAATTTTTATTTACGATTTTTCATCAAATGATCATTATTTTTAAGCAATGCAAAATACGGATTTTAACCGATAAAGAGCTAAAACGAGGCTGTTTTGGCGCTCTGCCGGGTGCTTTTGTGCTCAAAAATCAAGATGGAAACAAAAATGATGTCATTTATTTAACGCACACGAAAATGTGTCATTATAAAGCACTGACAGCGAAGAAAGGGGGGCTTATAAATGCCCGAAATCGCATAAAATGGGTCGAAAATCGTCCTCTATGGGGTGTTTTTCGCCCGTTTTTAATTACTTGAATGGACAAAAGTTAGTAATTATCGCCAAAAATTTACTATTTATTTTTGATAAAATAGAATGTAGGCAAATAAATACGACTTTTATAGCGCTATTTTCTTAGAAATGACGCATATTTAAAATTAAGTCGTATCTAAAACACGCTATCTGAGGTAATCAGTTAGTTGTGATTGTTTATTTCAAAATAAACCAAAGGGGATACATAGAATGATTAAAAATATTAGAGACTATGATGGTGAATTCGAAGCAGATGCGTATATCAATTTATTTGAAAAAGAGATTGAAATTCATTTTGAAAGCGAAGAGGATATTGCCTATGCAGAACTGTGTGTGGCGCATTTCAACACACTAAGAGAAGAACAGATTACACAAATTTGTGAGGCAGCTATTCGTTATTGCAATGAGTTTTTAGAAGAGATTGATGAGGAGCCGCAAATTTTTGCAACGCCGCGCGATGTATTAAAAGAAATCACACCACGTGGTATGCAAATTACACAGCCAGCAGACCGTAGTGTACCGATTATTGATTTAGAATTAGATTGTAGTTGGGAAGAGGAACATGGTATGCAGTGGGTTATTCGAGGCGATAAGGTGCTATATGTAGGTGCCTATGAGGGTGTAGATCCCGAGGGAGACTGCGGTGCAGGGGAAGATGGGAATTATATCGTATGACAAATGAACAATTATTATTTTCAGATGAATTATTCGTCATGCCAGAAAATCCGCTATCCTTAGCGATATCGTACGAATTTTTAATGGAGCATATTACACTAGACTGGGATAGGCTTTATTTTGGTTTAAAAAGTGCGTATATTCCACTAGATTATGCCGTGAAAAAGGCGCTAGAAGAAGTGTCTAGTGGTGAACAGTCAGATACAGTGCTCGCACTTGCTTCTATTTTTAAGGGCGAGGATGCATTAGCGGCACAATACGTAGAGGATTTAGTGGCGGAGCACGTCATTTCACGTGCGCTACTAACGGATGAAACGCATATGCTACGCTGTAAAAATCAATTTCTATATGTAGCAATGCTTTGGCTATATGAAAACCGCGATGACTATAATCAATCAATTTTGAAGAACCCTTTCAGCCGTTTGAGTATAATTTAAAGGTCTATGACGTATTATATGATTTTAAATTGCCTTCGCTTGTGGCAGAGGAATTTTACCGTTTCACGATTACGTATCAAGTGACAGCGGACAATAAAAAAGGCTATCTCACCGCGTGGGAGCAGTTTTTAAGCGAACAAAAATTAATCGCAACACAAAGAGGCTGAGACATACGTGTAAAAAAACAACTGCTCCTATAAGCATAAAAAAACCGGAATCGCGCTGTGGCGCGGTTCCGGTTTTTCGTTGCGAACGCTAAAAAAGGAACATGACGTATTTTGTCACAGTCTCTTTCATGCATTATTTTTCTAATGATTCGACGAAGCGTTTAATGCGTGTTACCGCTTCTTGTAGATTTTCAAGTGATGAAGCATATGAGCAGCGAATATGTCCCTCGCCACTTTCTCCGAATACATCACCAGGTACAACGGCTACTTTTTCCTGTTGTAATAACTGCTCAGCAAACTCCTGTGAGCTAAGACCTGTTGATTTAATCGACGGGAAGGCATAGAATGCACCGCCAGGATTATGACAGCTAAGGCCCATTTCATTAAAGGATTCGACGATAAAGTTACGACGACGACGGTAGCTTTTGACCATCATGTCGACTTCGGGGCGACCGTTGCGTAGAGCTTCAATGGCCGCATACTGTGCCATTGTCGATGCACACATTAATTGATATTGGAATACTTTTAGCATCGCCTCTGAAATTTCCTGTGGTGCACAAACAAAGCCTAAGCGCCAGCCAGTCATCGCAAAGCCTTTTGAGAAGCCATTGATTAAAATCGTACGCTCGCGCATATTATTGATTGCCGCAAAGCTCGTATAGTTTTCGTCATAAGCAAGCTCCGCATAAATTTCATCCGAAATCACGAGTAAGTCATGCTTGATGGCATATGTGGCAATGCCTTCTAAATCAGCTTTTGATAGCATCGTACCGGTTGGATTATTTGGTGAACAAATCATAATCGCTTTTGTACGTTCAGTTGTCACCGCTTCTAATTGCTCCGGTAAAATTTTGAAGTCATTTTCCTGTAAAGCCTGTACCGTCACCGCAGTCCCGCCTGCAAGCTCGACAGTCGGTACATAGGATACGAAGCAAGGCTCAACAACAATTACTTCATCACCCGGATCTAAAATCGTGCGCATCGCAATATCGATGGCAGAGCTTGCGCCAACGGTTACGATGACTTCATGTTCTGGATCGTATGTAACATCAAATTCATTATACATATACTGTGCAATTTCTTGGCGTAGTTCAAGAAGTCCCGCATTTGGTGTATAGGCAGTGAATCCTTGTTCGAGTGATCGGATGGCTTCTTCACGTACATGCCATGGTGTCACAAAATCGGGCTCACCAACACCAAGTGAAATAACACCCTCCATTCCTGCTGCTAAGTCGAAAAATTTACGAATACCAGATGGCTTCAGCTCGCTCACCATTTTGGAAACATAGCTTTTTCTAGATGTAATCATTATGGAGACACCACGATTCGTTTATCTTGATTGCCAGCCTCTAAAACTGTGCCATCGTGCTTGTATTTCTTTAAAATAAAGTGCGTTGTTGTTGAGATGACGGAATCAAGTGTTGATAATTTTTGTGACACGAAGTTTGCGACCTCATTCATTGATTTGCCTTCAACGATAACGGATAAATCGTAGGCACCTGACATCAAGTAGACAGATTGCACTTTGTCGAAGCGGTAAATGCGCTCTGCAATATCATCAAAGCCAACACCTTGTTTTGGTGTTACTTTGACATCGATCATTGCGCGTACACCTGGGTGCTCTTCAATTTTTGTCCAGTCAACAAGGGATAAATAGCGTACAATAATTTTTTGATCTTCTAATTTTTTGACAGCAGCTTCAGTTTCTTCTAATGTATACCCGACCATTTTAGCTACATTCGCTAAATCCATACGAGCGTCTTTTTCTAAGATTTCAACAATTTCGATTTCTTGTGCTGTAAGTTTCATAAATTGCCCTCCAGTGATGATGAGAAAAGGTGCTCTCATCCATAATATCCGAATTTTTACATAAACTATTTGAATTATCACATAATTCGAATGTATCTATTTTACAATAGACAACGTATAAAAGAAACGCTGTATTACAACAAAATGTTGCGAATTCGTGGAAAATGATATGAAAACAGAAAAATTACGGACGAAAGGCTAGAACTTGTAGTGCGCGTTGCTGTTTCATCTGTGTTACAATCGCACATGAGGTGAGGCGTTATGCGCTGTGGAACGAAGCGATTTACGATTGAATATGAACAGGATGGAAAGCGTCAAACGACCGAAGTGCAGGCGCGCACGATGGCAGAGGCACGTAAGCAAGTGCGAATGACATGTGGCGGCAAGGTCATTCAAGTTAAAACAACGTAAAAAAGAGGAGGGATCCTATTAGGGTCCTTCCTCTTTTTTTATAAAATATTTTTAGCCATCACAATAACGGCAAATAAATAAAAGCCACAATACATAATAATCGCGTAAAAGTAATGCATACTGAGCTTATGATAGCGATGCTCATACCAAATATAAACGGCGATGTGAAGCGTAATCAGGCAAAGGAAAATTGCTGCATTAAACATTGTCGCAGCCGAAATATACGCTAAAAAGATAATGGCTCCCACAACGAGAATGACGATTGACCAAAGTGGCGTTTTCAGGAGTGTGCGTTTTGGAATATCTAGACGATGACGTAACCATGCGGATACACCAGCATTTAAAAGAATTAAGACAAATAAGGCGACAAAAAATAGATTGGGTGTTTGCGGGAAGAAAATATCATATAATTGCTGTTCTTGTGCTGTATTCGCAAAATCATAATAGTGTTTTTTGTCGACATCGTATAATACGGCATGAGGCTCCGCTAATAATAGCTGATAGCGTTTTTGCTCTTTTTTGTCATTCATCATAATGAAGTCCATCCAGGCCTCGCTACGTGATGGGGCGCTTGTTGTTGTCGCATTTGCTACAGCCTCGTTCACCTGTTTAAGCGTTTTGGTGTCGGTGATTTTTTGGTTCGTAAAATAAAAAATAGACGGCTTCGCTAAAAATTGATCATTAGGTGCGTTGACATGAGCTGCTGAATAAATCGTCGTCGCAGTGATTTTGTCAGCTGTTGCGGTTTTTGCTATCCATTGTGGCACGTAAGTCATAGATAGAATCGGTACTAAGGCAATTGCCACAAACGCAACGAGATAGACGATTTTCTCTGTTTTTAAAAAATAAAATATGGCCACAAGAGAAGCAAGGCCAATAATAAGAACAATCAGTAATTCAATCATATATCGAAAAAATCCCCTTTCTATTCCATAGTATGATGATAATTAACAATAAGTTCAAATAATTTTTTGACGCTTTTTGGGAAAGTGCGTTTTGCCAGTAGACATCATAGCTTAGAAGGTACACATTTTTGTTGTAAATTATCTAGGGTAATTGGCTGCTTTTAGGCCTTCGGTTTTAAGTCCTTCAAATACGAGAATAATACTACTACAACTATTTTTAGCGAAAGGGGCTAGTAACGATGAGAATCAGTGTAACCGAGGCAGCGAAAGCTTTAAAGTTAACGACTGAGCAAGTGATTGAGCGATGTGAAGACGAGCGCTTATTTGCAATTCAGGAAAATGGCATCTGGATTCTCGATAGTGATTATTTAGCAGAAACCTTTCCTGCAGAGGTGTGGGTATTTCCAGATCCTACACTCGGACCGGTAGCAATCTTTATTGCCAGCGAGGAAATTCGTTTATTTTATAAAATGCATCAAACGAGGGAGAGCTATTTTGACGAGCATTATGACACCTTAAAAAAAGAGTATCATATAGAGCAGGAGCCGTTTACAATGGCAGATGTCGTGTGGGAGGACATCGAAAAATATCCGGATATGGTGGATGTCGCCTATTATAGTAAAGAATTTTGCGAGGAGCAGCATTTAGAGTTTACCGAGCGCTATCCACGGATGTATCGGGGCTATCCGATTGAGACATCGGAATTTGTCGATTTATTTTTAGAAGAGGAAATGATGACAACCGAAAGCTTTGTGCTGAGTGAGAATTTTATCGGCTTTGAAAAGGGCTATCGCCTGTACCGCGTGTTAAAATACGGGGATTCTTTTATGCCAGGGTTATTTATGGAAATAGCATTTGAACAGCAGAGCCTGCGTGAAGTGACGTTCCTTGGCACGAAGCAGCAAATAATTGATAACTACAAATTAACAACAGAGCAGGCGAATGAACTGGAAGATTTGTAGGAAACAATATCATTGTATAACGGCATATAACATCGTATGATAAGGATATTGTTTAACGAAAAGGACTGACAACATGATTGATATTGGCTTAAATTTAACGGAAGATCAATTTTTAGGAAAAGAACGTGATGTACTGACACGCGCACTAGAAGCGGGTGTCAAACAAATGATTTTAACAGGTGGTAGTGTAGAAGGTAGTGAGCGTGCATTAGCGATGGCGAAGAAGCATGAGCATGTATTGTTTTCAACAGCTGGTGTGCACCCACATGATGCGAAAACATTTGATAATACGTCTGCGGAGCGTTTACGTGCCCTTTATAAAGAACCACAAGTGATTGCGGTTGGAGAATGTGGCCTTGATTTTGATCGCAACTATTCAGACCCGGTGGACCAATACCGCGTATTTGAGACACAGCTTTCTTTAGCTGAAGAAAATGATTTACCGATTTTTTTACATGAACGTGCAGCACATCGCGAATTTATCGATGTCATGAAGCAGCATCCAGCGCTTATTGAACGTGCAGTTGTACACTGCTTCACGGGTGATAAGGAGCAACTTAAAAATTATTTAGATTTAGGCTTTCATATAGGTGTGACGGGCTGGGTATGTGATCCAAAACGCGGTACGGAATTACGTGATGCACTACAATATATGCCACTAGACCGTCTCATGATTGAGACAGATGCACCGTATTTAATTCCAAAAAATTTGAAACCGAAGCCCAAATCACGTACGAATGAACCAATGTATTTACCGCATATCGGCCGTGAAATTGCGGATATTATGCAAGTAGAGGAAACGGTGTTTTTTGAAACAGTTGCGAGCAATACAAAGCGATTTTTCAAACTATAATGTTTAATTAGATAAATAAAGGGCATCCTAATACATGTACTAGTACAAACTATTTCAAGTAGGTTCTAGCAATGGATGAAAATTTAAACCAAGTAGATAAAAAGTTAAATAATTTAACTCCCGAACAGAAGCAAAAAATCTTAGATGATTTTGAAGATTTCAAATCTTATTTAGGTAAGCAAGTATCACGTGGTGAAAAACTTGGATTGAGCGAAGAAACGTTAGCAAAAGGTGCTAAATTCGTCGCAGAACATCTAGCTAAAAATGAAGATCCGCAAAATAGTGAGCAAAATTTACTGCAAGAGTTATGGAAAGTTACACAATCAGATGAAGAAAAAACAACACTTTCGACATTACTTGTGCGACTCGTTCAACAATAAATTATCTTGAAAAAACCAGGTGTCTTTTAGCAGCACCTGGTTTTTTTGGCTAAGAATGAGTTGTCAGTTCATAACGTGAACCGTCATCACTACGCGTCATAAAGCCATATTCAATTAAATAGCGGCGTAGCGAAACGTAATCTTCATGAACGCCTTTCAAAATGGCATTGACCTGTGCCTCTGTATACGATTTTTTTGCTTCAAATCGTGTGATAATATGCTGCAGTATGACAATTTTGCGCTTTTCTTTACTCGGAATGGTCTCGATAGCACCATCTAAACCTTCTTTAAAATAGTTACTTAAAATCTTTTGGCGCTCATCATTTGTTATGGCATAACGTTCATCCACTTGCTTTGCCCCCTCATGTACCGAATATGGATGCGGTGTTTTTAATAGTTCCATTAACGCTAAATAATAATGTGCTTGGCGCTCACGCTCGCGCATTTTAAAACGATGTTGTCGGACAGTTGAGACACTTGAAATGGTATCGGACTTTTCGACAATTTCCTCATCACTTAAGCCCTCATAAAAATAGCGTAGCATTTCCACCTGAATATCTGAGAGACCAATGTCTTTTTTAGGGCGTTGTAAAAGCATTTCAAAATTGTCGCCATGTACTTCGTTTATATGTTGTTGCATTTTATACGTAGCATCAAAAAAACGACCGTCTATTGAAAAAATTTCATGAACAGATAAGGTCAAATCACAATATAAACAATGGAGTTGCTCATTATCCGTTTTATAACCAAGGTGTAAAGACACCTTTTCAATATTTTTCATAAACAAAAACACCTTTCGTTTGTTTTATAATAAACAATATATATTTTATTTAAATAAATGTAAACAAAAAAATAAAAAGTTTATAAAGTAATAGAAAACACTATAATGGTATGGTATTCTTAATAAAGTATTTGAATTTTTCTAAAATTAATGTGTTTTCGATATGTGATAAGGGAGTAAAGCAATCAAATGAACAATCAAATTATACAAAAAAATTGTTTGTTTTTAATTGATCAAGCGCAATTCACTGTCTTTCTGGAAGAGAAAGCATTGCTAGAGGATGCATTACCGGCGTCCCCTGCTTGGTCAACGATGACAGATGATTATGAAACAGCGAAACTTTCGATATGGGCGCAGTTAAATAGTGAGCGTTTAGTCAGTGTTCGAAATTGGGAAAAATCATTTGTTTATCCAGCAAATTATTATTTGATGGAAATTATGTACAATCATCCAGCAGTCACAGATTTTCTACAAAAATATGCTTATTATGCGCCTTCAGCGTATGTATTAGCGCATTTTATATTACAAAAAACAACAGAAGGATTAAGTAAAATAATGGATACTAAAAATGTTCAATATTTTAATTCATTTGATTCTCAGACGAAGCTTTACTATGATGCTGTACAAAAATCAGAGGAGAACGAGCGCTTTCAAAGTCATCAACGCAAGCTAATACATGCATTGATTAAAGATCGTAATCATAACAATGTTTATGGTGAAAGTGTAAAAATTGCGGTGCGTAATGCGGCAGGTTGGCTTATTGCACATAAAATAGAGCCTTTAAAAATGACGTTCTCTGATGAAGAAACGAAAACTTTCTAGTAGCAATGCTAGGAAGTTTTTTACGTAATGTATTGTTTTGATACCCCGATAGGTATAAAATTAAGCTATATTCAATAATGGAGGGATAGTATGTCGAAAAAAGTTGTTGTGATCGGCGGCGTAGCAGGAGGAGCTTCTACTGCTGCACGTGTTCGTCGTTTAGATGAAAAAGCTGAGATTATTATGCTTGAAAAAGGTCCACATGTATCATTTTCTAATTGTTCATTACCGTTTCATTTAAGTGGAATTGTTGAGAATAGCGAAAAATTATTAATGATGGATCCGGTACAATTTAAGAAAAAATACAATATTGATGCACGTGTTTTTCAAGAGGTAACACATATTGATAAAGTGAATAAAAAAGTGACAATACATAATCATGCAACAGGTGAAACAAGTGATGAGAGCTATGATGTGTTGGTGCTGTCTCCAGGCGCCAAACCAATCGTACCAGCGCTTCCGGGTATCGATGCGACACATGTTTTCACAGTGCGTAATGTCGTGGATATTGAACGCTTACAGCAGTATGTATCACAAGATACGATTGAAAATATCGCCGTTATCGGTGGTGGGTTTATCGGTGTAGAAGTGGCAGAAAATCTACGCCTAGCGAATAAAAATGTTGCACTGATTGAATTTGCACCACAAGTAATGGCGCCATTTGATGACGATATGGTTCAAATCATTCATAAGGAGATGCTTGATAAAGGCATTGATTTACGTGTAGGAGATGGTCTTGCATCTATCGAGGACAAAATAGTTACATTGCAGTCAGGTAAGCAAGTAAAAGCGGATGCAGTCGTACTAGCCATTGGCGTTCGTCCAGATACTACTTTAGCAGAGGATGCGGGCTTAGATATTGGTGAAACGGGTGCCATTGTTGTCGATGGTAATTATGTTACAAGTGATCCATCGATTTATGCGGTAGGCGATGCGATTGAAGTATTCCACCAAATTTTGCATAAGAAAACACGTCTTGCGCTGGCAGGACCAGCTCAAAAACAAGCGCGTGCAGCGGCAGATCACATGTACGGCATCACAAACCGTCACCGCGGTGTCATTGGTTCATCAAGCATTCAAATTTTTGATTACGCATGTGCGACAACGGGCATCAATGAGCGCACAGCACGTGAAGCAGGTATGACAGTCGATAGCGTTTATGTTATTTCGCCTGATAAAGTGGGGTTAATGCCGAATAGTAATCCGCTTCATTTCAAATTAATTTTTGAAGTGCCAACAGGAAAGATTGTCGGTGCACAAGCAATTGGTAAAGGCAATGCAGACAAACGAATTGATGTCATTGCGACGCTTATTTCATTTGGCGGCACAGTCGATGATTTAAAAGATTTAGAGTTATCGTATTCACCAATGTATGGCACAGCCAAGGATGTTGTGAATATGGCGGCACTCGTAGCGGATAATCTTTTAGCGGGACGCTTCAAGCAAGTTCATGTGTCACAAACGCGTGAATTAGTAGAATCAGGGGCCTATATTGTCGATGTGCGTGAAGAGGCAGAATTAAAAAATGGCATGCTAAAGGGTGCACATAATATTCCTTTAAGCCAGTTACGTGAACGTATGGATGAAATTCCTCGCGATATTCCAGTTTATATTCACTGTCGTTCTGCACAACGAAGCTATAACGCAACGGTAGCGCTTCAAGGTGCTGGCTTTACAAATGTAAAAAATATGGCAGGCTCATTCTTAGGCACATGCTTATATGAATATTTCCGTGATACAACAGAAGGTCGCGAGCCGATTGTAACGAACTATAACTTTAAATAACACCTAATAGGGTATAAAAGGCCTTTCTTTTTACAAAAGAAAGGTCTTTTTGTTATGCTTCAAAAATATTTTTTACAAATGATGAAAGCGCTTTAGTAAACGTTTTTCTGTGATAAACGAGAAAAAGTAGAAAAAATAATAGTTGCAAAAATAAAAAAAACGTTTTATGCTTCAAATCAAATAATGCAAGGGGGTTTGGGCAATGGCTGAACTACTAAAAAATTTCTTTTTAACACTATCAAATAATCGTACGCTAAATGCAGGGGCACAAAAATTTGGATTGAAATTAGGTGCACAATCTGTCGTGGCGGGGACAAATATTGACGAGGCAATCGAGACGATTCGTCATTTGAATGAGCAAGGCATCGAAGCAACAATTGATAATTTAGGGGAATTTGTACATGACCGCGCTGAAGCAACAGCAGCAAAAGAGCAAATTTTAGCAGTCGTAGAAGCGATTCATGCGAGTGGTGTTCAATCCCATATTTCAATTAAGCCATCACAGGTGGGTCTGGATATTGATTATGATTTTTGCTTAGAGAATGTATTAGAAATTGCTGAAAAAGCGTATGAGTATGGTATTTTTATTAACTTAGATCAAGAAAATTATTCACGCTTACATCCGACATTTTCGATTTTAGAAGCGGTCCATGCCAAATACCCAGGTATCGTTGGTACAGTAATTCAAGCGTATTTCCACGAGGCGATGGATAATTTAGAAAAATACAGTGATTATCGATTACGCATTGTAAAGGGTGCGTATAAGGAGCCAGCAGATGTGGCCTATACAGACAAGGCAGACATCGATGCAAACTATGTAAAACTTTTAGAATATAGTTTACTGCATGCAAAATATACATCGGTTGCGACACATGATCATACGATTATTGCGCATATTAAAAAATTTGTTAAAGAGCATGATATTTCGAATGATAAATTTGAATTCCAAATGCTCTATGGCTTCCGTTCAGATATGCAAAAGGAATTGGCAAAAGAAGGGTATCACTTCACAACATATGTACCGTTTGGCGAAGATTGGTACGGCTACTTTATGCGCCGTCTAGCAGAGCGTCCACAAAATTTAGCGCTTGTAACGAAGCAAGTGTTCAACAAAAAAACAAATACGCTACTCGGTTTAGCAGCAGGGGCTTTCTTAATCGGTCGCCTTTCAAAACGTTAAAACATGAAAGAAGTCAGGGAATGGATTCCTTGGCTTCTTTTTTATGCGTAAATGTTGTTTGGGGTAATTAAATTCTCGAAAAAACAAAAAAATCGTATAAAACAGTTGCTTTGTAAAATAATTATGCACTATAATAAAAATGTAAAATATAAATGTGCAAAATATTTTGGCACTTTCACCGAGGAGGATTTATTGATGATTGATGTAAAAAACTTACCAGACTACGTAACAGAACCATTAACAGATTTTTCGAAAGAGGAAAATGTAACGGCTTACAAAGCAGCACTTGAAAAAGTGAAAGCGACGCTTGGCACAGACTACCCGTTAATTATTGGTGGCGAACGTGTTACAACGGATGGCAAAATTACGTCTTATAACCCAGCGAATAAAACACAAGTTGTAGGGACGGTGTCAAAATCAACAAAAGAATTAGCGGAACGTGCGATGCAGGTCGCAGATGCAAAATTCGATGAGTGGAGTAAAACCCCAGCAGAAGAGCGCGCGGCGATTTTATTACGAGCAGCAGAAATTACGAAGGAACGTCGCCATGAAATGTCAGCGATGATGACGCTAGAAGCAGGCAAGCCATGGATTGAAGCCGATGCGGATACAGCAGAAGCAATCGACTTTATGGAATATTATGCGCGTCAAATGCTGGAGCTAAAAGATGGCAAGCCAGTCAACTCACGTGACGGTGAGAAAAATACATTCGAATACCGTTCACTTGGTGTCGGTGTGATCATCTCGCCTTGGAATTTCCCATTTGCGATTATGGCGGGTACAACAGTTGCAGCTGCAGTTGCAGGGAATACGGTGTTATTAAAACCAGCGTCAACAACGCCAGTGATTGCTTATAAATTCATGGAAATTTTAGAGGAGGCTGGTCTTCCGGCCGGTGTTGTCAACTACATTCCAGGGCCTGGCGGTGAGGTGGGTGACTACTTAGTTGACCATCCACGTACACGCTTTGTATCCTTCACGGGTTCTCGTGATGTCGGCTTACGTATTAACGAGCGTGCATCAAAAGTAAATGAAGGTCAAATTTGGATCAAACGTGTCATTGCAGAAATGGGCGGAAAAGATACGATTGTGGTCGACAAAGAGGCGGATTTAGATTTAGCAGCTGAATCTATTGTGAAATCAGCATTTGGTTTTTCTGGTCAAAAATGTTCAGCATGTTCACGTGCGGTAATCGTAGAGGATGTGTATGATGAGGTACTTGAAAAAGTGGTGAAATTAACAAATGACTTAACAATCGGAGACCCACAAGACTTCTCAAACTTCATGGCAACCGTTATTGATGAGGCTGCATTCAAAAAAATTACAAGCTACTTCGATGTAGCGAAAGAAGAAGGCCGCATCGTTGCCGGTGGGACAGCAGATGATTCAACAGGTTACTTTGTCAATCCAACGGTTGTCGCAGATGTTGCACCAAACGCACGCTTAATGCAGGAAGAAATCTTCGGTCCAATCGTTGCTTTCTCAAAAGCAAAAGATTTTAATGAAGCATTAGACATCGCAAACAACACAGAATACGGCTTAACAGGTGCTGTTATTTCAGACAATGAAGACCATATTGCACAGGCAAAACAAGATTTCTTCGTTGGGAACCTATATATCAACCGTGGCTGTACAGGTGCCATCGTTGGCTACCAACCATTTGGTGGCTATAATATGTCCGGCACTTGTTCAAAAGCAGGTGGCCCAGACTTTATCGGTCTACACCTACAATCAAAATCAATTTCAACTGCATTACGCTAATATAATAGAAGAAAGTCCATTTTTTAATCGATAATGGATGCCAACAATATCGCTTACACGACTAAAGAGAACCCGTATGATTCGACGGGTTCTCTTTTTTAATAGTATGACTTGTTGATATTTTTTAGAATGCCATTGCGTCATATCACCATGCCTTTATTTTTGTAGAAGTAACGAATTTTTTTGTTTTGAAAGGCTGTGGTAGCTATTTTTTTTAAGAAGATAAAATGTGTAAATGTTTCGGCGAAATCTTTGCTAACGTTCATTTCAGCGTAAGAATTTACGAATGAAGTATTGTATTTTTTATAAATAGTACTACGGTTTATCGTGCCGTATTTTTCCCAGTCCTTCATCGTGTTGCCTTTTAAGAATGCCTTACAAAAATGATGTAGCAATGAATTTTTTCATATGTTTACTATAGAACCTAAGCTATTTAGGCTAAAAATAGTAAAATTTTTATGTTGAATACAAGCAAATACTCTATCGTATATAAGTCTATACAATAAATACTAAGTACTTACAGCATATTTATTATATTTCAAATATGTAAAAATTCTTAAATTTTTAAAAGCAATTGCTTGAATTTTGAGCGATTTGGGAACAATATAAGTATAAGAGCAGTCAAAACTACATAGGTAAGGAATCGCTTGAGAGGGGGATGCAAATGCTACTTAGCATATTGATTACAGCAATTACGTTGCTACTTGTCATCCAAATTTTTAGAAAACGTACAATCATTAAGCAACTTACGCACAAGGAACGTTATTTAGCTCTAACTTCATATTGTGGATTATTTACACTCATGATCATCGGCTATCATTTTCTTGATAAGTGGATTATGATCTTAGATGTAACGAAATTTATTCGGAGTGTTGTGTTTTTTGTTTATTGCTTTATTACCGTTTGCTTGATTGCGGTACTTTTAGAGCGTATGTTACCGAAAAAACTATTATCTGTGTTGATTAAAAAACATTAAAGCGGAATGCTTTCTATCATAGTGAAACGAAGGTGATGTCGAATTTGACATCACCTTCTCTATTTTTATGTATAAATTGGGAATTACCATTCCCGTATTGCGTACTTTCTTAAGTTTATCGCCATTAATGCAA
>NZ_JBHUOR010000136.1:0-62183 GCF_042686175.1 Kurthia populi
ACGAATTAAGGCAAAATTAAAAATGAGCCCGGTACAATACCGAACTCATTTTATACAAGCTGCTTAAACAAAATAACCGTGTCTAACAATTAGGGGTCACTTCACCATTAGAGGATACGCTGCTTTTACTTATAATAGCGAGGAATAGTAATAATTTCTTTTTTTCCAGAATTGAGCGTTAGTTGAATTTTTGCATTAGAGAGCCATTTAACTTTTTTAATCTGAGGGAAATATTCGGGGATTTCTGGATGGTCCGTAATATCATTTGTATACATAAAACGAAGCGTATCTTGTTTTTTAGTGCGCAGTACTAATGCCACCATTTTCTTATCAGGAGATAAAGCTTCTATTTTAATCGTACCGCTTCCTAAATTATAAATGACGCCTGTTTTAGCGTTGTCACGCAGTGCAAGAATGCGACAATTTGTTGTTTGGCAGTGTGTTGTTACATACGTATAATCTGTGTAACGAGCGGGCGTGTAAAAAAGCTTTTCCTCCTTTGTAACATTTAATGATGCTAGCACTTCGTCATAAAGTAAATCAGAAATGGTTTTTTCATGGCCTGTTTTTTCATCAAACATGACGCCACCAATTTCAACGGCACCTTGTTGTTGAGGTTTATGATCAGGCAATATGAAAAATATAATGAGTAAACAAGCAGCGAGGCTAGCAACACTACCTACCCATTTGAAATTAAGCCATTTTTTCTTTGCTAAGCGTTTTTTCACCCGTACTTGAACCCGTTGCTCCTGCTTCGAGGTATCTCCCATTTTTTGCTGCAATTTTTCACGAATGTTATTCATGGTTCAATAACCCCCATTCCTTTTCAGGTATTTGCTCACGTAATTTTAATTTTGCTTGTGTAAAGCGATAATGTACGGTACTTTCAGGTAGATGAAGTAAATCACCTATCTCGTGAAATGTTAGTTCTTCATAAAAATACAAAATAACTGGCTCACGGTATGTTAAGGGAAGTGCCAAAATCGCATCTGCAATTTCATTTCGTTCTTCATTGATAATAAGAGAATCTTTTGTTGTAATGCTTTGCGTAAAGTAAGTCGTCAGTTGCTGTGTACGATACCGAAAGCTTTTTAAATAATCTTTTGAACGATTAATGGTCATTCTTGTTAAGTAAGTAATAACAGAAGATTCATGGCGAAACTGCTCATACGTTTCAAAGTATTTAACGAAGACATCTTGTACAATGTCTTCCGCTGCATGCCAATCTTTTACGTATAAAAAGCTTATATGTAATAATTTTTGTGTATGTGTGGTCAATAACTCTTGCCAATGCGGATTATCCACGTGCTCACTCCTTTCTTTTACATTAGACGATTGTAATATTGATTTCTCCAATAATTTAATAAAAAATTTTTATCCACATAAAAAAGCACTCTCTTTTCTTAGAACAGGAGTGATTATTCAATATATATTATGCTATTAATAGCCAGAGATGGTAGTGATTGTTTGCATCGTTTTAAAATTCCCAACACTTAATGTCGTATTACCGTAATAAGATGAAAATCTAACATAATATTTTGAGGTTTTATACAAATTATTAAGCGGAGCGCTGTAAAGATTTTGCATATTTTGCTGTGTGTATGTCTGTTTAAAGTACACTTTATTGTTGGCTTGTACTTTTGCCTGATAGATGATAAAGTCACCTTCTGTCAGCCCTGAATCACCAACAATTTTTTTCTTTAATTCCTTACATGTCATGCCGATTGACCCTTTTGTTTCAGGTAATGTTCCTTTTTTTGTAAATTTATCTAGAGAATTAGAAGGGGTTCCTTTTGTTTTATGGGTGGAAGCCTACGCATTTGTCGTGGAGTTGAGGGTAATAGGTGTGAATAATAAGAAATTACATAGTAAAAACCCAAATGTATATTTCATTTTTTGGCAAGATAAAGCCTTCTTTTTTATATGCTATTAAATTAATAATCTTAAGTAAATAATTTTTGTTTTTAATTTGATTTTAAAGAATCATTTTTTCCTTCTTCATGCAACAAAAAAAGTCCGACCCTGGGGAGGAGTGGACTTTTTTTGTTTAAAATTGAGATGAGTGGAGTGCATACAATTGTATGCAAAAAAATATTCTTATGAAGGGACCTCTTCATAAGCCAACATGCAACAATGTTGTATTTTTAATATATATGAAAATTCTGAATTTTTCAAGAAAAAACATGAATATTTTAGCATATTTTCTTCGCCAAATAAGTTAAAATAATTACCGATGGGAGTTTTGAAAGAGGCAATGAATATGAAAAGATGGATGGTACTACTAATAAGCATCGTTGTGCTGTTAGTTGGCTGTAGCGAAAAAAAAGAACCTGAGAAAAAAGTAGATGAAAGTTATAAATATCCACCTACCTTATTTTTAGCTGTGAGTAGTGTATTAATCGAAAAAATAGATGCACAAAATTACTCATGGCGTTATATAGATAAGGAAACTGAAAAAATCGAACAAGTAACGACAGATTCTTTACCACCGACTAAAACGGTCTCAATTGAAAATCCACTTGTCATTAAAGATAAGAAGTATTTGAAGATTGGGTTTCAACCGTTGCCAAAATATTATCGTATTATTTTATGGGATGCAAAAGATCGTGAAAAGGCGACCTATACAAATGTGAAGGATATTAAGAAAAAGGGCACCTATATTATGGAGGTTGAAGCTAATTTTGAAAAAGGAGAAGCACATTATTTTATACCGATAACGTTCTAAAAGAAAAAAGTAGAGATTTTAGTTTGTGTTAGTTAGAAAAAGGAATTATTTTAAACGATGGATATATCTATAGTCCTCTATTCGAATAATTGATTAGGTGGAAGTATGTGTTATTTTTTAAAATGGATAACTTTTCAATGAAAATGGGAAAAGTACAATGAAATGAGGTGAGGAATGATGGCAATTGATTTTCATGATGAGAAAAATAAAATGACCTATGCTTCACGTAAAGCAAATGCCTCGTGGAGCGAAGATTTAGAGGCGTTGCTGCCACCAGGGAAGCATTTTACCCGTGCAGCTGACATTGGTTGTGGAGGTGGTATTTATTCCAAAGTACTTATTGATGCAGGTGTAGAATCTGTTGTAGGTGTTGATTTCTCGAAAGCAATGCTAGAAGGAGCAAAAGTAAATTGTGAAGACTATGATACAATTTCTTTTCAGCTAGGAAGTGCGTTTGAAACGAGCCTAGCTGATGCCAAATTTGATTTAGTATTGGCGCGTGCGCTCATTCACCACTTAGGAGACTTACAACTCTTTTTTACAGAAGCACATCGTATTTTAGAGAAGGATGGGTACTTTATTGTACAAGATCGAACACCTGAAGATGTACTTTTACCGGGAAGTCAGGAACATATACGTGGCTATTTCTTTGAAAAATTCATTAAATTAAAAACGACTGAAACACAGCGACGCCACCGTGGAGAAGAAGTACGTAAGGTTTTAGAAGAAACCGGATTTACACTCGTAAAGGAAGTGCCTTTTTGGGAAGTTAGAGGCACCTATCCGTCGAAAAATCGATTAAAAGAAGAACTGCGTCATCGTATTGGTCGTAGCATTTTGTATGAATTGGATGATTTTGAATTAGAAGAACTGATTGACTATATAGATAGTAAAGTAACAGAGGAACGTAATATCGTTGAGAAAGATCGCTGGACGATGTGGATTGCGCAGAAAAAATAACATAAAAAGGAGGCGCATAAAAATGAGCACCTCCTTTTTATTATGGCTGTATGACACTCTGTAAAAATGTAGCACATGCCTCGCCAATATCACTAATGACAGGCGCTGCATAGTCTAGGTTTTGGGTTAAAACGGCAATGTATAAGCGTTCTTGACCGATTGAAAAGATGGCAACATCATGCTCAATACCTGTATTATCACCAGATTTGCTCGCAATTTGAACTTCGCCAAATTCATCAATACGCCCTCCTAGTAAATTTTTAAATTGTTGATCGTATAGCATACCATAAACGTGGCGTCGGCTTTCTTCAGTGAAATGAGGATTTGCTTCACCAATTAATTGTAGCCACGTAATCATATCTGCTGCTGTAGTAAAATTATCTCGCATACGATTGCGGGACATAAATTTGCGTAATAGTACAGTAGATGGAGCACCAACTTGTTGTGCTAAAGCATTCACTTCTTCAAAGCCGACTTCGTCGATTAAGAGATTAGAAGCGGTATTATCCGAGACAATAATCGCAAGTTTCATCATGTCATGCAGTGAAAATTCCTTTGCCTGATGAAGATAGGCTAAGATACCAGCACCTTTTACCGTATCTTTTACTTTACGCGTATCGGTTAATTGAATTTGGTTGTCTTGAATGCGTTTCATGACGGCTAAGACAAGGGGGATTTTAATAATACTTGCAGAAGATACTTCGTTTAGTTCATGAAAACTAAAGCTTTGTTTACCATATGTAATCTTTACGTGTAACCCATCTGGATACGCCTCACAAATAGCTTTTAAACGATTTGTTAATTCTAACCAATTCATACAAGGACCTCCATAGTTTAGTTTTTCTTAGTGTAACTTAATTAATCGTTAAGTGCATAGCAATACGATTTATTGTAAAGTTAATGTAAATTCAACATATCAAAGCAGGCAAGGGGGACCTATTTATGAAAAATGTTGTGAATTTTCTGGAAATGAAAAAATCAGGAGAGCCCATTGTAATGATGACGGCATATGATTATCCATCAGCACATTTAGCAGAGCAACAGCAGATTGAGATGATTTTAGTTGGCGATTCATTAGGCATGGTTGTCTTAGGGTATGAATCGACGGTGTCCGTGACATTAGAAGATATGATTCATCATGCTAAGGCTGTACGCCGGGGAGCACCAAATACGTTTGTTGTCGTAGATATGCCATTTGGAACGTATCATGTTAGCACAGAGCAAGCTGTACAAAATGCGATTCAGCTATTTCAACAAACAAATGCAAACGCTATCAAGCTAGAAGGGGCGGGCGAGCTTCTACCAGCAATTGAGCGTATTGTCGCAACAGGTATTCCAGTGGTGGGACATTTGGGATTACAGCCACAATCTGCAGAAGTTTTAGGTGGTTATAAGGTTCAAGGTAAAACGACAGAGAGTGCTAAAAGACTCGTAGATGATGCAAAAGCATTGGTAAAAGCAGGGGTGTGCGCCATTGTATTTGAATGTATTCCAAAGCAGTTAGGTGAGATTTTAAGAGAGCAAGTATCTGTGCCGATTATCGGTATTGGAGCAGGCGTTGATGTGGATGGTCAAGTGCTCGTATATCATGATTTAGTAGGCTATGGCGATCACCGTGTACCGAAATTTGTTGAGAAATTCAGTGATGTTCACGCAGTAATGTCTACAGGGATTGCAGCATATCGTGATGGCGTAAAAGCACGTACATTTCCGAGTGATGCACAGAGTTTTACGATGAACGAACAACAATTGGATGGACTTTATGGAGGCGTAACAAAATAATGAAGGTTATTACAACAATTCAAGAGCTACAAAAAGAATTAGCCCCTTACTATTTGGCAAACCATACAATTGGATTAGTGCCAACAATGGGCTATTTGCATGAAGGCCATCAAATACTTGCAAAGGCGGCTGTTGCTGAAAATGATGTGGTCGTGATGAGTGATTTTGTCAATCCAACACAGTTTGGGCCGAATGAGGATTACGAGGCTTATCCGCGTGATTTAGAACGTGATGCACGCATTGCAGATGAGGTAGGTGTGGCGATTTTATTTGCACCAAGTGTTGAGGAAATGTATCCACATCAGGGTGGTGTTACATTTGAAGCGGGACCAGCCTCTAAAATTTTATGTGGTGCATCACGACCAGGGCACTTTAATGGTGTCTTACAAATTGTGACGAAGTTATTCCAAATTGTTAGACCAACAAACGCTTATTTTGGAAAGAAAGATGCCCAGCAATTAGCGTTAATCGAGATGCTAGTGCGTGATTACAATATGCCTGTAACGATTCGACCAATTGCGATTGTACGCGAGGAAGATGGTTTAGCGAAAAGCTCACGTAATGTATTTTTATCTGAAACAGAGAGACAATTAGCCCCAAATTTATATGAAACGTTGCAGGTATTACAGCAAAATATTGCGTCGTTTAATCAGAAGAAAGCAATTGAGCAAATTGAAGCTGCAACAAAAGGACGCGTTGATTATATTGAATTGTTGAGCTATCCAGATTTACAACCTGTGACATCAGAGGATACACAAGTGATTTTGGCAGCGGCATTGTATTATGAAAATGTGCGTCTGATTGACAATATTATTTTTAAGGTAGGTGAGTAGGATGTTTAAAGAAATGATGACGTCAAAAATCCATCGTGCGACAGTGACACAAGCAGATTTAAACTATGTGGGAAGTATTACAATTGATGAAGATTTAATGGATGCTGTTGGGCTGTTACGAAATGAAAAGGTGCATATTGTGAATAATAATAACGGTGCGCGCTTTGAAACGTATACAATTGCAGGAGAACGTGGAAGCGGCGTTGTATGTGTGAACGGAGCTGCAGCGCGCCTTGTACAGCCTGGAGACATCGTCATTATTATTGGGTATACGTATATGTCGACTGAAGAAGCGGCCAACTACGCACCAAAAGTAGCAGTAATGGGAGCTGAAAATAAAATTGTTGAAATGATTGGTCATGAGCCAGAAGCAACAATTATGAATTTCTAAATGAAAAAAGGCTTTGACATACGTGTAAAAACAACCGCTCTTGTGAGCATCAGAAAAACCGGAATCGCGCTATGGCGCGGTTCCGGTTTTTCGTTTCAAATGCTAAAAAATAAAAATGACATTTTCTATCCCATGCTCTTTTTTGATGTGCGTTTACGTAAAATGAGAATACCATTTAGTAATTTTATAACTCGAGTCCTTTGATTCACTGTCATTTCTATTTTTTATGAATATGTTTATTATTCGCTCAACAAAAAACACTTCCAAAGATTTTGCTTCCTTTGAAAGTGTCTTTTTGTTGTCTCAGATTTTAGGTAATTCTGGTTACTGCTAAGTCTTTTTTATTTCTCTGTTTTACGTTTACGTAAACCAAATACGCCAGCTAATGCGCTAAGAGCTAACAACATACCACCCATTAAGCCTGTTTTCGTCGCAGCATCACCTGTTTGAGGGAGCGTACTTGCTTGTGCAGGATTTTGAAGTGTTGGTGTATTTGAATTTGATGAAGCAGGCAGTACAACTGGTGTAGTAGATGCCACTGATGAAGATCTAGGTGGATTACTTACTTGTGCAACAGTAGCTGGATTATTTGGTTTTGCAACAGGTGGATTTGGTTCGTTTGTTTGTTCATTACCACTATCAGATGGTGGATTTTCCTGTGTTGTTTCTTCTTCAGGTGTTGTATCTGGCGGTGTTACCGGCGTTTCAGTATTTTCTGTTTCTTTCGGCGGTTCCACAACAGGCGGTTCCACAACAGACGGTTCCACGACAGGCGGTTCCACAACAGGCGGTTCCACGACAGGCGGTTCCACAACAGGTGGTTCCACAACAGGCGGTTCCACAACAGGCGGTTCCACAACAGGTGGTTCCACGACAGGTGGTTCCACAACAGGCGGTTCTACGACAGGTGGTTCCACAACAGGTGGTTCTACGACAGGCGGTTCCACGACAGGTGGTTCCACAACAGGCGGTTCTACGACAGGTGGTTCCACAACAGGTGGTTCTACGACAGGCGGTTCCACGACAGGCGGTTCCACGACAGGTGGTTCCACGACAGGTGGTTCCACAACAGGCGGTTCTACGACAGGTGGTTCCACAACAGGTGGTTCTACGACAGGCGGTTCCACGACAGGTGGTTCCACAACAGGCGGTTCTACGACAGGTGGTTCCACAACAGGCGGTTCTACGACAGGTGGTTCCACAACAGGTGGTTCTACGACAGGCGGTTCCACGACAGGCGGTTCCACGACAGGTGGTTCCACGACAGGTGGTTCCACATTATCTTTCTTGTAGTAATGCGTAATTGTTTGCTCACCAGCGACGAAATCACCTTCTGTCACACCATCTGTTTTCACGAATGTGTAACCTGGAATCGTTTTGTCAGTGTCAGGAAGTTTGTCGCCTTCTTTTCCAGTAAGTGTTTGAGAAGGAGAGATTTCTTCCTTAGTATCAATATCTACGTAGGTAACAGTTAATGCTGCGTCTTTAGCAGGTTGTTTATCTTTTTTATAGTAATGCGTAATAGATTGGTCACCGGCAACGAAATCACCATTTGTTACACCGTCTGACTTCACCAATGTGTAGCCTGGAATCGTTTTGTCAGTGTCAGGAAGTTTGTCGCCTTCTTTTCCAGTAAGTGTTTGAGAAGGAGAGATTTCTTCCTTAGTATCAATGTCAACATAGGTAACAGTTAGTGCTGCATCTTTAGCGGGTTGTTCCTCTTTTTGGTATACATAAATAATCGTTTGTTCATCGCGTGTAAATATTCCATTTGTATTACCTTGTGTTTTTTCAGGTATTAATGTAAACCCGGGAATATCTTTCGGTGTTGTTGAATAATCTTTACCAACTTTTCCTGGAATTCTATCCACCTCTTCAATATTTGTGCCAGCTTCATCTTGATATTTCACTATAACAATACCTTTAGCTTTTTCAAATGTGTATGTCACCTTGCCATTTTCTTCAACATAGGTAATCGTTTGCGTATCTTTATCGTACATATTTTCTTGGTTTGGTGTGACACTAACTAAATCATAGCCTTGTTCATATAAATCATTTAACACCTTCGTTACATCACCTTTGACAATTTCAGTTGCTTTTTCATCGCCTTCTTTAGTGAATGATTCAGCAATAGGTGTTGTATGGTCTTCGTCATCTTTTTCTAAGAATAGGAAATCTACAACGCTTGTTGCTTGATATTGATAAATGATTGTTTGTGTATCACGTGTGTAAAGTCCACTAGTGCTAGCCGAATCTAGGCTTACCCGAACAAAGCGATAGCCTTCAAATGCATCCTCTGTAGTTGTATAAGAGTCCCCTACTTTTTTCTTTGTAGAAGTCTCCTCTTTTAAATTATTACCGTCCTGATCTATGTGTTTCACAATAATAGAACCATCCGCTTTTTTGAAGAAATACGTGGCTTCACTTGGTGTGTTATCAAAGTTGATGTTAATGCTACTGAAGGTGCCATCAGGGTTTTTAGTTTCCTGATATTCAGTTGTTTTATCTGTCTTAATATCTGACTTTACATAGTCATATCCATTGTCAAATAATTGTTTGAAGGCAGTATTAACATCATTTGCGACATCAAGAGATTTACCTTGCTCGCCATCTTTTGAAAGTTTATTTGCTATTTCTGTATTAGTGCCTTCTTCTTTAAATAAAGCAGTAAACATACCTGCTGCTGTATAAGTAAAGCTTTTGATTTCAAATTGCTGTAAGTTTTTGAAATCACCTGTAGAGCCAGAAACGATAAATGAATAGGCATCGATATCTTTGTTTTTCCACTTTGTTATATTTTCTTTCCATTCTTTTCCTTCATACGTAATCGTCATGATTTTCGTGTCACCGTTATAATTGAAAATAATATCTTTAAATTTATTATCAGAAGGATGACTAATTGATTTTGCTGAGTCTGCATCTGTGTAAGCATAATATTGCTGAGTACCAGAATAGCTATTTCCTTTTTCCTTAGGAACAGTTTCAAGCTTTGTATAAGTAAAGGCACCAAAACTCTTCCCTTTAGTTGAATTCGGATCTCCATGGAAAAATTCTTTCTTACTACCGTTTACAGTTCCGCCATTATAAAATGTATCTAACTTGAAGCCAAATGCATCTACTAAATTTCCGATTCCTAGTGCACCACCACTCATACCTAATGTGTTCGTGTCACCGTTATGGAATGCGAAGCCAATGCCATCTGCTCCTTTATCGGACATTGATTTATTTCCTAGATTTATACTTCCCTCTAATGTAAAGCTTTTTGATAAATCAATTTTATTTTTAAGTGCAAAGTTTCCTGATTGATTATCCACATCAGGGGTTAATGTGACAACACCATCATTTTTTTCATATGTTGCAGAGCCATTTAAACGAAAAGCATCATTGAAATTTTCTTTTGTCACTTCTGTAGGAATTGAAGCAGCTGTAACTGCGGCAGTTTTCGCAACGGCTTTTTTTGCTACAGTTTTTGCACTAGTTGGTTTTGGTGTAGCTGCAACGGCTTTTGTCACGTTGGTTTTAGCAGCCTTTTTTGTAGCTGTTGCATAGTTCTTTGCTGCTTTTGCAACATTTTTAGTAACAGTTGCTGCTGGTTTTTTCGCTGTAGTAGGTGTTGGAGCAGGTTGTGCTACTGTTGTTTGAGACTGAGTTTGAGCAGGTTGAGTTGTTGTTTCTTGAGACTGAGCTTGAGCAGGCTGCGTCGTTGTTTCTTGAGACTGAGTTTGAGCAGGTTGAGTTGTTGTTTCTTGAGACTGAGTTTGAGCAGGTTGAGTTGTTGTTTCTTGAGACTGAGCTTGAGCAGGTTGCGTCGTTGTTTCTTGAGACTGAGCTTGAACTGGCTCGGTTGTTGTAGTTTGAACTTGTGTTTCAATTGGTTGAGTTTGGGTTTCATCCGCCGTTGTTGTTTCACTTGTTGTACTTTCTTCAGCAGAAGCAGATAGTCCAGTGAAAGTAAAAGCACCAATTGCGATAGAAGTCGCTGTGATAGATGCAAAAACCCAATGCTTTCCTTTTTTATACATGCGGTAGCGAATTTTAATATCTTGTGTATTTTCTATCATTTTTTAATAACCCCCTGTTTTTTTGTTTTTGTATAGATGATTTTACCTCTTTGAAATTATTATAAACTATAAAAAATGAATAAAATAGTAATTATGAATTAGTTATTATAATTTTATAAATTAAAAAAATGGCGAATAGTCCTTTTGGGAGGTATATTAAGAATTTAGGGTAGGGGAAATAAAAATGAATTGTTTCAATAAGAACGATTATTTGCTATTTTTATCAAAAAAGTATTATTTTATAAATTTGAACATTTTTTGAACGATTTTAAAATAATATTTATTAAAGATGTTTAAACACGAAAAAAGAGGCATTGAATAGAAAATCAACGCCTCTTTTAGTATTATTCTTTATATTTTGCTGGTGTTACAAATAGCGTTAAAATAAATCCTACGATTGAAATCGCTAAGATGAAAATAAAAGCGTATTGTGTACCAGAAGCCATAAGGGCAGCTTCTGTTTTTCCTTCAGCTTGCGTCATGCCGATATTCATTAATGTAATAGCAAGTGCTGTACCTGCAGCACCGGCAATTTGTTGCAATGTATTCATTGCAGCGGCCCCATGTGGATAAAGCTGAGGAGGTAATTCGTTTAAACCATTTGTTTGTGCGGGCATTAATGACATTGCTAGTCCAAGGCATAATAAGGCGAATGCGACAATGATGATCCATTGTGGTGGATTGCTATTCATTGTGAAAACAAAGAGCACATTAGCAACTACTGTAATTGCGAAGCCAGCTATTAATAAGAAGCGTGGACCAATTTTATCAAAGATGCGACCAACAATCGGTGCTAAAATAGCATTTAAAATATTACCAGGAAGCATCATTAACCCTGCAGTAACAGCAGTTAATAGTAACGCACCTTTTAAATAAAGTGGTAATAAGATTGCTGATGATAAAATAAGTGAAAATCCGATAAACAATAAGATGGTTCCGAGTAAAAAGTTTTTAAACTTGAAAACACGGAGATTAATCATCGGTTCATCCATTTTCAATTGGCGAATACTAAATAATACAAGTGCAACGGCGCCAATAATAAGCGGAATAAACACAGCGGGGTCTGTAATTGCTGTACCTGCTAATGTTCCAAGACCATAAATCAATGTACCGAATCCAATTGTTGAATAGATAATAGAAAGAACATCGATTTTTGGTTTTGTGATATCTGAAACATTTTGAATGGTAGGTACCCATACGATAAATAAAATAATATAGAAGATTAAGCTAATCCAAAAAATGTAATGCCAGCTTAATGCGTCAACGATAATCCCTGATAATGTAGGACCGATAGCAGGAGCAAGTGTAATGACAAGCCCCATAATTCCCATCACTGAGCCACGTTTTTCAATAGGGAAGATGACTAAAATAACGTTCATTAATAGAGGAATTAGAATCCCTGTACCAGTTGCTTGTGCAATTCTTCCGAGCATTAAGAATGTAAAGTTTGGTGCAACGGCACAAATCACGGTCCCCACAATTGAAAAAAGAAGTGCAGCGACAGCGAGTTGTCTGGTCGTAAACCATTGTAATAATAGTGCAGAGACAGGAACTAAAATACCTAAAACAAGCAAGTAGCCAGTCGTTAGCCACTGTACCGTTCCTGTAGAGACAGAGAAGTCAGCCATAATATTTGTTAAAGCCATATTAAGTGCAGTCTCTCCAAATAATCCGATGAAGGCACTGAGCATGAGACCAGCTGCCATTAACTTCGGATTTTTAATTACTTTTAGCGTTGTTGTCATAAAATCCTCCAATATGATTTTGTCTATGTTAACGCTAATCTATTAGAAGCGATAAGGCAACCGCCATTTGACTGAACTATTTATTTTTTTGTCTATTTTCTCAAAAAATATACCTTCTTCAATGAATATAAAAAATAGGCATCGTATATACGATGCCCATTTCTCTACTTTTATCCCAACACAACGCTATAAATAAGTCGCGGTGTTAATGCGAGCATAAATAGTAATGTCGCGTAATACAGTACATAATTTTTATCTGATTTTTGACGATAGGCCATAACGAGGACAATGCACAGCATTACAAATGAAAAGAACGCTATTAAAAGTCGCCAAATAAATGGTGATAAAAACGTCCAATTGTAAAATAATGTAGCAATTGGTGTAATAAAGATCGCAAGTAATAAGGCGATGAGTAAAAGCGTGCCAATTTTCAATTGCTGATTCATTAAAATCACCTCTTTCTTACTCTCTACCCATCTATATAAAAAAAACACGCAAACGCGTGAAAAAAATGCAGTGTTTAGTTTACGAACTACCAAGATTAGTAATATAATAACAAGGTGTGTAGATTGTACACAAATGCAGATAAAATGTGCTTTCATGTCAATTTTACTAAGTATATTATCATATAAAAGTAATATGAAAGCAATAACCATTTCTTATGGATAACTTATGGAGGCTATCATGTCAAAATTAAACTTTATTCCGATTATTGTCGGTACAGATATTAACGCATATAATATGTCAATTTCTTTCCACGAAGAATATGGTGTGAATCCTATTTTAGTGGGACGTGGTGAGTTGCCATTCACAAAATTTAGTACAATTCCTGGTAAAATTGAATACTTTCCAAAATTAGGTGAACCAGAAGAGTTCCCGAAAATCATGGAGAAAGTAGCGAAAAAATACGGTAAATCAGGTAAGAAATTAATGCTTGTTGGGACAAACGATATGTACGTTCGTTATATCGTTGAAAACGCGGAGTTCCTTAAAAAATATTTCGTATTCAACTATCCTTCAATCGAAGTAATGGATACCTTACAATATAAAGCAAATTTCTATCAGCTTTGTGAAGAATATGGCATCGATTACCCAACAACACGTTTTTATAACTGTACATCAATCGAAAAACCATTCGATGATAAAAAAATTCTTTATCCATTAATTTTAAAACCAAGTAATGTTATTTTATACTTAGATTTAAAATTTGAAGGGAAAGAAAAAGTATACAAAGCGGAAAATGAAGAAGAAGTAAACCGCATTTTACACTTATTACACAATGCAGGCTATCACGATGAAATCATTATTCAAGAATTTATTCCTGGCGACGATACGTTAATGTGGGATGGTGTAGTTTATGCTGATCAGAACAAAAATGTTCAATTAGTAGCACTTGGCCAAGTTGTATTACAAGAACATACACCAACAGCTATTGGGAACTATACATCTATCATTAGCCGCTTCGATAAAGATTTAATGCGTAAAATGCAGGATTTCATCGAATATATCGGGTACACAGGTTTTGCAAATTTTGACTTAAAATACGATACACGTGATGGTAAATTCAAAGTATTTGAAATCAATATTCGTCAAGGTCGTTCAAGTTACTACGTTACACGTTTAGGTCACAACCTAGCGCGCTATCTTGTAGATGACTGTGTTGATAATAAGAAAAAAGATGTTGTCTATGCAAACGGTGAATTTCTATTCTCTGTTGTACCGAAAAAAGTATTACGTGACTTCGTTGAGAACAATGAAATCAATGCAGAGTGCCGTCGTCTTATTAAAGAAGGCAAATGGGCAAATCCATTATTCTATCCAAAAGATAAAAGCCTTAAACGTAAATTGTACATGGCAGCACGTCAATACAATTACTATCAAAAATATAAAAACAACCAATGGTAAGAAAAAAGAGCTGGATATCCAGCTCTTTTTTTATGTCGTCTGCGTATCCAAATAACGTAGTAATTCTGTAACGAATAATGACTGCTCATACGGAGAAATTGTAATACGTTGTAAAATGCTCGGATCAAAGCCCTCTTTTAAATAGGTTGAACGTTTTGTGGGATCGGCAATAAAGCGCATTACATAGTTGTTGATACTCTCACCATGTTTTTGTGCGAGTATTTCGGCTTCTCTTAGTTGAGTAGGGCGGTCTGGCCGAATCGCATAGAGTGTTAGTGCCTTTTGTGCATTCGCAATACGATTATTGCCACGACGTCGCATCGTTTGATGAACGAATAAAATATGTTCATACGGCATAAAGCGTTTAAATGGCCCAGCTTGTGCTACTAAACCATGCGCTGTCAACGTATATTTAACAACAAGCAGATACCAAGCAATAAAGCTTACTATCATAAATCCGATACCTAAAATAAGAAATCGATCTATCAATCTGAGTTGTGGTATAAACAGGATGGGGAGGGCAACCGCTATTGCAAGACAGCTAATGAAGATAAGTGCAACTAACAGAAAGCGTTTATCAGGTTTTGAATGGAAAATCATCGTTCATACACCTCCTAGTTTGTCCTTTCCCTGTTTTATGTATCGGAAACGATGGTCATTTATTTGAATGAGATAATATGGAAAAAACTATTGCCAAGTAGTTTTAGGAGGCGTATTTTAAACGTAGAGGTGATGAAGAAATGGAAACAAAACGTATCGCGGTCATTGCAGGAGATGGCATTGGACCAGAAGTAGTGACAGAGGGGATTAAGGTGATGAATCGTGCCGCGCAAATCGACGGTACGATTCAATTTGAGTATACATATTTCCCATGGGGCTGTGAGTATTATACAAAGCATGGAAAGATGCTACCAGATGATGGGCTAGAGCAATTGCAAGCATTTGATGCCATTTATCTAGGGGCAGTAGGATTCCCAGGGGTGCCTGATTATATTTCATTACGTGAATTGCTATTAGTGATTCGTAAAAAATTCGACCAATATGTTAATATTCGTCCTGTAAAATTATTAAAAGGTATAGAGTCGCCGCTACGTCATGGTACAGAGCAAACAATTGATATGCTCGTTATTCGTGAAAATAGTGAAGGTGAATATGCAGGTGTTGGGGAATGGCTTGAAAAAGGAACGCCTCAGGAGAAAGTACTGCAAACAGGTGTCTTTACACGCAAGGGAGTGGAACGGATTATTCGTTACGCTTTTGAAGAAGCGCGCCGTCAAGGTGGTAAGTCAGTCACAAGCATTAGTAAAGCCAATGCGCTTAATTACTCAATGGTCTTTTGGGATGAGGTATTTGAAGAGGTTTCACAAGAGTACCCAGACATTTCAACGCATTCATATTTAGTCGATGCAGCGGCCATGTTTATGGTCATGGATCCAGGACGTTTTGAAATTGTTGTGACATCTAATTTGTTTGGCGATATTTTAACCGATTTAGGCGCAGCAATCGCAGGTGGTATGGGCATTGCTGCAGGTGCAAACGTTAATCCAGAACGCCTCTATCCGTCTATGTTTGAGCCGATTCATGGCTCTGCACCAGATATAGCAGGACAAGGCATTGCCAATCCACTTGCCGCCATTTGGTCGGTTAGTCAAATGTTTGATTTCTTTGAACGACCAGAGAGGGGGGCACATATTTTAACAACGATTGAAAAGTTACTCGCTGAAAAAACAACATTAACACCTGATTTTGGCGGGCATGCAACCACTGAAGCAGTAGGCACGCGTTTAGTTGAGCTATTATAAAGTATAAGCAGGAATGTCGTATCATCGGTCGTGCGAAGCACCCGTTTAGCCATACAGATATTAAATTAATTAAGGGGCTTTTTGACAAAGCGGTGGCGTCAAAAGTTTTATATGAAAATGCGTTCAACTAGTATCGTCAGTCATAATCCTGTCGAAATGGTTTAATACGAAATAATACAACAGCTTTAACATCCTTACGCATATCAATGGCACTAAAAACGCGTGAATCTGTGGAGTGATTGCGGTTATCACCCATTACAAATAAATGGTTTTCAGGTACTGTAATAGATAGATGTGTATCGATCATGCGTTCTTTAATATATGGCTCTTCAATACGCTCTTTGTTGCGATAAAGTTGATTGTTACGAATAACGAGCACGTCACCAGGGAGGCCAATGACGCGCTTAATGTATAATTCATGTCCAGGAATTGTAGAGGCATCGAGAATGACAATATCATTATAGTGCGGGGCATTCCATTTATAGGCCAGCTGACTCGTAATAAACTTATCGCCATCATGAATGGAGTTTTCCATACTCTTACCGTTTACAATAACAGAGCCAATACTATAATGAATAAAGAGCGTCAAAGAAATGAGCAATAGCATACTAAAAAAAAGAATATATAGCCAACGTTTTTCACGAATTATTTGCATAGGGTTGCCTCCCTTGTTCTCCGAAAATAGAGTATGGTATGGTTAATAGTACTTACTGTATACCACAAAATACAGAGGATTATGCGAAGCAGGGGGAATGAATGATGGCAAAAGTGTTAGTAATCGGAGGAACGCGCTTTTTCGGCAAACATTTAGTCGAAAAGCTTGTACAACAAGGTCATGATGTGACAATTGCAACACGCGGACAGCATGATAATCCATTTGATGAGCGTGTTCATCATACAATACTAGATCGTACAAATAGTAGCGAGTTACGCGAAGCTTTTGAAGGAACGGTGTATGATATTGTGTACGACAATATTTGTTATACGCCAAAGGAAGCAATGGAGCTTTGCGCTATTTTAAATGACCATACGACGCGTCTTATTTTCACATCAACGATGTCTGTTTATGAAGCGGATGGTGTAGCGAAACGTGAAGAAGATTTTAATGCTATGAATTACATCTATGATTTAATTCCTTCACAGCAGCATAGTTATGCGGAAGGTAAACGTCAGGCAGAAGCTGTGTTTGAAGATTACGCTAATTTTCCAGTTGTCGCTGTACGATTCCCAATTGTCATGGGTGAGGATGATTATACAAGTCGTTTAAGTTATTACGTAGAGCATATTGAGCAGGGTGAAGCGATAGAATTTGTTAATCTTGATGCTGAAATGTCATTTATTTTGGCAGACGAGGCTGCAGAATTTCTTTACTGGGCAGGTTTTGCTAATATTGAAGGTCCCTATAATGCTACAGCAAATGGTAAAATTTCAATGCGTAAATTAATACAAACTATTGAACAAGTGGTTGACAAAGAAGCAATTATTGTTGAGGGGACTTCACCTTATAGCATTCCAGCATCTTGGTATATGACAAATGCTAAAGCGACAGAAGCAGGTTTTACGTTTACACAATTAACAGATTGGCTAAAGCCATTAATCGAAAAAATTGCTAAATAATAAAAAGAGGCTGGGACATACGTGTAAAAATAACCGTTCCTATGAGCATAAGAAAAACCGGAGCCGCGCCACAGTGCGGTTTCGGTTTTTCGTTGTGAACACTAAAAAAGGAAAATGACGTATTTTGCCCCAGTGTCTTTTTTAAGCATTTATTTTAGCTGCATAATATTTCTCGCCAGCTTGTTTAATATATTTATCGAAAATGAAATTTCCAAAGGGAATAAATGCAACTACGCCTGCAATTAGGCTATAAATAATATGCCAGCGAATACGTAATTGTACAATAGCAATTGCAATAATATAGGTTACAAAAATCGCGCCGTGAAGACTACCTACAATCGTTACAACAATCGGTAATCCAGCAAAATATTTTAATGGCATCGCAATGAGCAATAGTACAAGAAGCGAAATACCATCTGCAATCCCCATTACACGTAGAAATCGGATTTCTTTTGGTTCCAAGGAATAAACCCCTCTCTATTAAAAAACTAAATTTATTATAAAACAGTTATATGAACGGAATATGAACGCCATTGGAATTTACGTCAAAAGTCATATTATCATCAAAAAAATTCTATAAAATGGATGAAATGCAAGGAAAAACTTAAAACATATATCATCTTCCTGTTATTTTCTTTATAATAGGAAAAGGAGTGAAAACTACCAATATAATTATAGGGGGATTTACATGAAAAAAAGTAGTGTATGGTTAGCTATTTTAGTACTAATCATTAGTGTGCTTTTGCCAACTGTGCGGGTTGCAAATGCAAGTGCCGTAACTGATGCAGATTTAGCAAATGCTATTAAGCTAGGCGATAATACCACAATTGATGAAACATTTAACGAAGCCGGAGTTAAATGGTTTAAATATAAACCAACGGCAAGTGATATTAAAAAGCATTCACACGTAAAATTAACACTGAAAAGTGATTATATTTTAAATGTCACAATGTTTTCAAGTGCTGAGAAAGCACAAAATAACGAGGCATATGAACAATATGTAGCTGGAACTGTCGAAAACGGTAAAGCAATTATCAAATTTCCATATGCTTGGGATGAAACGTATTATATTAAAGTAGAGTACAGTGGCTTTATGGATGACGGATCGATGGCCGGTGAACCGGCAACAGAAGATGGCGTGACGGATGAAGAAATGCAAGTGCCGACAGTAGCATATACACTAACTGCACAACCTGTTACATTAGCGCCGGCAACCGAGTTATCAAGTGGCAATGCGTGCCCAGTAGAGCTTGGCGTTGACGGGAAAAAAGATGCGAAAACGATGCTATCAGATATTCGCGTTTTCCGTGATGGTATTTTATCAAAAACAGCAGATGGTCGCGAACTATCAGCATTGTATTATAAAGCAGCGCCATTTTTAGCTGCAAAATTACTAACAGATAGCAGCTTAAAACAAACGGTATACAAACATTTAGTAACGATTCAACCGCTTGTGAAAGATATGAATAAAAACGGGGCAGCAAGTACGCGCGTGATTACGAAATCAGAGGCACAAGCGATTCAAGCATTATTTGATATCACATTCAATAATGTTCCAGCAACATTACAACAAAAGATGACAACGACAGCGAAGAAGGTTGGCTTAACAGATGGTTTAGCTGGTGAAGATTTAGCGGATGTTGTGAAGCAAGCAACAGGCGAATTAACGAAAAAATCGTCAAAAAATAAATTTATTGTAAAATTGAAAGATGGCTATTCATTTACTAAATTTAAACAGCAAGCAACGGGTAAAACGACAGCTTCTACATTAGCTGTAAAAAATAATGAAATTTTAGAAGATACGTACGTAATCGAACTAGAGCCTCAGGATGCGTCAATGTCGATGAAGGCACAGCAAGCAACGACAGCGAAAACAGCCACGCAAATTGAGAAGATGGCGGCTGTTGAATATGTAGAGCCGGTTACAACCTATCATGCACTTGCAGCAGATATTCAATATCCATATCAATGGTCACTTCAAAACACAGGTTCTGAAGGAATTACTGGAGCAGATGTAAGCAATGTAAGATTACAAAAATTAGTCAATGCAACAGCTTTAAAAACGACAACAATTGCGGTTGTAGATACGGGTGTTGATAATACATTAGCGGATTTAAAAAATGTTGTGTTAATGAATAAAGGACGTAACTATGTTGATCGCCAGCAAACAGCGCTTGACGATAATGGTCATGGTACACATGTATCGGGTATTATTGCTGCGCAAGCAACAAATGGTTACTCAATGCGTGGTATTAACCAACATACAAAAATCCTACCTGTAAAAGTGTTAGATGAATCAGGTAGTGGCTCACTTGAAAGTATTGCGTTAGGTATTAAATATGCGGTTGACCAAGGCGCTAAAGTAATCAACCTAAGCTTAGGTGGTTCTTATAGCCGTACCATTGAAGCTGCACTAAAATATGCACATGCTAAAAATGTGGCAATTATTGTTGCGAGCGGGAATGACGGTACAGAAGGTATCTCATATCCAGGGTCATCACGTTATGTGATTTCAGTGGGTGCTACAAGCCCGCTTGATGTCGTATCCGATTATTCAAATTATAGTCATAAATTAGATTTAGTAGCACCTGGATCGAATATACCAAGTCTTGTACCAAATGGTAATGTCACATATATGAGTGGGACATCGATGGCCACACCACATGTAGCAGCGGTTGTTGGGCTACTAAAAAGTACTAATCCTTCCATGAAGATTGGTCAAATTCGTACGGTATTACATGAATCGTCGAAAAATGTTGCCTTTGAAGAAAGAGACAATGATGGTACATCAAGTGATGATGATATTTTAAACTTAATTGGTGGCTCGGGTGATTATGAAGATTACGAAGAGGAAGCTACTTATAAGTTAGCAGTAGGAAAAGACTTAGTGTCTGGTTATGGGCGTCTTAATGGATTCAATGCATTAAGTACAGCGGTATTAAAGACAAACATTGCGAAAACAACTAAACCAACTGTTTTATCAGGTAAAGCTTTAGCTGGGTCAAAAATTGTTGTCAAAAAAGGTAGCAAAGTGTTAGCAACGAAGAAAGTTCCTTCAAATGGTAAATTCAATATCAAATTAGCAAAACAAAAAAATAAACAAAAGTTAACGGTTGTGGTTACAAATAAAGCAACAACTGCTAAAGCAGTATTAGCTGTTTATGTGAAAAAATAATAACGAAAAGCGATCATTCTCTAAGAAGAGAATAGTCGCTTTTTTAATAGGTTTAAATGTAATAATTTGTTATAATAGCGTAAATTATACAGAGGTGAATGAGATGACGTATCGAGAAATTCAGTTATTTATTGTTCAAAAAATTTTAGATGAGCAAGCATCAAAGGCAGAAGTTTTTTTAGAATTGAAGGACCAGGGTGAGGAAATAAGTTATCGCCAAATTGAGCGTCTATTAGAAAGTGAGGGTATTGTTTTTCACGAAAAATCATCGCGCTGGATTCGCTGTAAACCTTATTATTCTGTTGAGTCAATTATTGAAGATACGGAGTCACTTGCGGCAGAACAGGATATGACGTTAGAGGAATATCTTGAAAAAGTGTTACAACATCGGAGGTAGCAATGAGGAAAATTAATGTCGTACCCTATGATGAGCAGTGGCCGGTGTTATTTGAGTTAGAAAGTCAAAAAATAAAAAGCATTGTTTGTGAAACGTACGTGAACATTTTGCATATTGGCAGTACATCTGTACCGAAGCTAAGTGCGAAGCCGGTTATTGATATACTATTAATTGTTGAGGATTTAGAGAAACTTAATCAACTAGATGATGATTTTAAGCAATTAGGATATGAGACACTTGGTGAATATGGCATTATAGGTCGTCGCTTCTATCGAAAGGGCGGCGATATGCGTACGCATCATATCCATGCGTTTCATTATTCAAATATTGTTGAAATCGAGCGGCATATTGCTTTTCGTGATTATTTACGTAGACATCCTGAGCAGAGCCAGCTGTATGAGGCGTTGAAAAGTCAGTTGGCTGCACGTTTTCCTTATGATAATAACGCCTATTGTGATGGAAAAAATGATTTTATTAAACAATTAGAGCAACAAGCACTTAAATGGATGATGGCACAGAAAACATGAAAAACCCCTCTTAGGTAGAGGGGGTCTATACAGTGTTTAGAATAGTTGACTGCTAAGATTACATGCGTTTGTAGCCGACGAAGTGATCGCCCCAGTATGCGCCGTGAATATCATCCACTTGTACGCCGCCTGAAGCAGCACTTACCATTTGACCGTTACCTACATAGATACCTACGTGAGAAATGCCGGCTTTATACGTGTCTTTAAAGAATACTAAATCGCCAACTTGAGGTGTTGACACAGATGTACCCATGCTATAGTAGCCAGCTGAAGTAGCATAGCCGATATTTGCGCCAGCTTGTTGTGCTGCATAGTAAACTAAACCAGAACAGTCAAAGCCACCTGGAGCTTTACCAGCCCATTTATAAGGTGTGCCAACTTGTGCTAATGCTACTTTTGCTGCACCTGCCATACCTGTTGCAGAAGCTTGTGTAGTTGTAGAAGCTTGTGTTGAACGTTTATATTGTGGTGTTGAAGCTGTGCTATTTGATGTTTTTGTCACAGCTTGTGTTGATGCTTTTACAGTACCTTTTACTTTTAATGTTTGACCTGTATAAATCGTTGTAGAAGATAAGCCATTTAATGCCATAATATTTTTGTAAGATGTGCCAAATTTAGAGGCAATTGCACCTAGAGTATCACCTTGTTTTACAGTGTATGTATTTGAAGATGAAGTTGTTGTTTTATATGAAGTTGTTTTATACGTTGTTTTTGGGGCAGCACCACCGTCATTTGCCATAGCTGATGCATTAAAACCACCTGTTGCTGAGAATAACATACCCGTTAATGCTAATGAAGAAAAGATTTTTGCTTTTGTATTCATGAATCAATGAACTCCTTTTTCGTACTTGTTTTTTATTACAAACACATCATATATCGAATTCATAACAATACTATTATGTGAATATGTTAAAAATATGACAAAAAGTTATCATTTTAATCTGACTGTTAAAATTGACATATCGTCATCGTTTTGTAATGAAAATGCGACTATTTTGTTATTGTATGAAACTATTTGGATATGTTATGTGTTTTGTTAGAAAAATAGTTTTAGCATCATAAGAAAAAGAATTGCATAAAAAAGGTTCTCTTCAAAGACGTAAGATCTTTAGAAGAGAACCTTTTTATACGTAGTAATTAGTCATGAATACAAACAGATTTAGCATAAACATACTCATGAATACCTTCTGTACCATTTTCGCGACCAAAGCCAGAATGTTTTACGCCGCCAAATGGTGTTTCAGCTTGTGAAATCGCCATTGTATTAACACCGACCATTCCGTATTCAAGTGCACTTGAAAAGCGTGAAATACGTGCGATATTTTTTGAGAAAAAGTAAGAAGCTAAACCAAATTCAGAATCATTTGCTGCTTCTGCTACTTCATCATCTGTTTCAAATTCGATTAATGGAATGACTGGACCAAATGTTTCTACATAGTAGATATCCATATCTTTTGTGATACCATCAATGACAGTAGGTTCAATAAATGGACCATTTGCAAATTTTTCATCTTCAGGACGTTTACCACCATGTAAAATCGTCGCGCCTTTATCAGTCGCATCTTTTAACTGTGCTTCTACATGTTCGCGTGCTTCTTCATTAATTAATGGACCCACTGTTTTATCTTCGATGCCTAAGCCAACTTCAACCGTTTTCATAGCTTCTAATAATTTCTCAGTAAATTCTTTTTTCACTGATTTTTGAACGTAAATACGGTTTGGTGAGACACATACTTGACCATTATTACGGAATTTCGCTGTCACAAGGCTTGTTGCAGCTTGATCTAAATCTGCATCATCAAAGACGATAAATGGTGCATGTCCACCAAGTTCCATAGATACTTTTTTCAATGTACTAGCAGACTGTTCATTTAATAATTGGCCAACTTCTGTTGAACCTGTGAACGTAATTTTCTTCACCGTGTCATTCGTTGTTAATTCTTTACCGATATCACTTGATTTACCCATCACAACGTTTGCAACACCTTTTGGTAATCCTGCTTCAACGAATAATTCAGCAAGAGCAAGTGCAGAAAATGGTGTCGCGCTCGCAGGTTTAATAACAACCGTACAACCAGCTGCCAGTGCAGGAGCAATTTTACGTGCAATCATGTTTGAAGGGAAGTTCCATGGCGTAATTGCGCCAACAACGCCAAGCGGTTGATAAACGGTTAAGAAATGATGTTCACTTGGAGCGGGAATCGCACGACCATATAAGCGACGAGCTTCTTCTGCGTTCCAATGGAAAGAATCTGCAGAGGTTTGAACTTCTACTTTTGATTGAGAGAGTGGTTTTCCTTGTTCCAGTGTCATGATAAGCGCAAGGCGATCGAGGTTTTCTTCTATTAAAGAGCCAATTTTGTGTAAAATACGCGCGCGCTCTTTAGGATCCGTTGCAGCCCAGCCAGCAAAAGCTCCCTCTGCATAGGCAATAGCCTCAGCTGTCTCTTTTGTGCCACCTTGTGCAATATCAGCAATTTTTTCACCTGTAGATGGATTGTACACAGCAACAGCATCTTCGCTACCATCCACCCATTCGCCATTGATAAATAGTTGATTGTTTACTTCTGGAAAATTCATCATTTCTCCTCCTTAAAAACATTCTATATTATAGGTCTACCACAAAATGGATGAAATAACCACTCTAATGCTTTTTTAAATATATTTCCATAATAAAAAGCCTTTCCTATAATGGAAAAGGCTTTTTATTATGAGCGATTATTTTTTACCGCCAATAGCTTTCATAATAAAGCTTACAATTAAAATTAGTACAATTGTTCCTAATAAAGTTGGTAAAATGTAGAAGTCGCTAACTTTAGGACCCCAGTCACCAAGAATTAGGCTACCTAGCCAAGCACCAATAATACCAGCAATGATATTACCAATAACGCCGCCAGGAATGTCTTTACCAAGAATAAGTCCTGCTAACCATCCTAGAATACCACCAATAATAATGAACCAGATAAATGAAAACATGGTAAAACCTCCTTTTTGCTGTTATGTAATATATATTCCCAGTGAAATAATAAATAAACGTTTTTTTTAAAATTTCTTCGTTCATCGAATTATATTACTATTATAAATAAGTATATATTTGTAAACGAATCGCCGTTGATACTATAATAAAAGAAATAAGTGAGGAGGGATTTCGATGGCAGAAAAGCAATGGATGCCTATCGCTGCCGCACTTGGGTTAGCAGCGGTATCGTACCAATTTAAGACGAGACAGAAAAAAGCATTGTATACAAAAGAAGAAACCAAATTAAAAAGTGTTCCTTATGAAGGAACTACGTTGGCCAATATACCAGCTTATACACTCCTACAAGCAACAAATTATGAAGGTGCTCATTATTATGTAACCTATGGTAATTTTGTTGGGTGGGTAGCAAAAGTGGATGTTGCAGATGCTCCGAAGGGATATCAATATACAGCGCTAAATGTTCCATATATTAGTCAGTATCGACCACTTGATGCGCCATTTGGTTGTGAAGGGACATCTCTATTAATGGCCTTACGTTATAAAGGCTACAATGATGATGTCTCCCTAAAAACAATTCTTGATAATATGCCAAAAGCAGACCGTAATCCAAATAAAGGCTTTGTTGGGTCACCTTATTATGCAATGGAGGGTTATTTCCAAACGATTTTCCCAAAACCACTTACATCCTATGCACGTGAAGCCTATAGTAAAATGATTGTTGATATTTCAGGTGCTTCGCCAAAACAATTACAACAAGAATTAGCTCATGAAAATCCTGTAGTGGTATGGGTGACGTTTCGTTTTGAACCTCCGCGCGAAGGGGAATGGGATATTGGTAAAAAACATCCTGCAACATTTGTAAGTAATCTACATGTCATGCTTTTAACAGGCTATAATAGTGTCACACAAAAATATCGTGTTCATGATCCAGCAGATGAAAAAGAGATTTATTGGGTACCAAAAGAGCAATTTGAAGCAGCTTATTTAGCAAGAAAGCAAGCTGTTGTTGTTCGATAATAGAGGTAAAAGAAAGAGGTATTGTTTACTAAAAAATGCCTCTTTTTCTTATGCAGATTTTCTAATAGACAATGAGTGTTATCATCTATTTGTATAAAAGTAGCAATAACTATCAGATAGAATAAGCATGTATTAAAAAACATTCATTTTCTCGCCCTAAATGACCTAAAAAAAGGTACAATAGAACAAAGACTTAAAAAGTTGGCATATTAGTTACATGTCATTATTTGCAAGTGTTCCCACCTAATAAGTTACAGAAAGTGAGGGACTTTTATGTTCCATCTACAAACAAAGCGCTTACGTTTTCGCAATTATACGAATGCGGATTTTTATTTTTTAAAAGGGCTATTACAATCAAAAGACATGATGCGCTATATCGGTGACGGTCAAACTCGTAATGATGCGGAAGTCGAACAATTTTTATCGTGGATTTATACGCATTATCGTGAAGACGAGCATACCGGATTAAAAATTATTGAAAACCGCAAAACAGGTGAGCCAATGGGGCATGCGGGCATCGTACCACAAGTGATGAATGGTCAAAAACAATTTGAAATCGGCTATTGGGTTGCGAAAGCTTACTGGGGTCAAGGCTTTGCGACAGAAGCAGCAGAAGCAATGAAAGACTATGCCGAGCAAGAAATGCACTTAACAAATTTAATTGCGCTAATTCAACCAGGTAACAAAGCTTCGATGCGCATTGCAGAAACAATTGGTATGCATTTGGATAAGACAGAAATGTTGAATGGACAAGAAGTACATGTTTTTACAACAAAAGCCTAAAAACCATGTGATTGCATGGTTTTTTTTGTGTGAAAAAAGCTGTTTTTTGAAGGTATTTAATGCTTAAATGTCGAATTATTGTTAGTGATAAGAAAAATAGGGGGTCAATTATGTCGATGTCACATCTCTCGTTATCGCTAAGTCAATCCTCGGAAATGTTTAGGCAAGAAATGATTAAATTATGTGCACGAATCCAGCCTTTTTATGTACTTTTTATGTTTGAACAAGATGAGCAACCTTACGATTATGTGAAGCTTTTTGAAACCTATCAATCCATGGGAACCATTTTAAAATTAGAAAAAGAGAAAATTTTCCACACATCTGAAGTGTTTATTGTAAAAGAATCGGCTTATTTAGAAAATCAAGCATTGTTTTTCCAGTTACGCGTCCGTGCACGGGAACGTTTAATTGAAAAGCTCGCAAAATCTGTTATTTTTTATGTTGTTAGTCAGCAACAGCATTTAAATTTAACATTGTTACAAGATCAGCACTTACTAGACGATTCATTAACGATTACAAAAAATGTCCTTAAAAAATGGACCTTTATCGGTGAGGAAAAAACATGGGATGCATTCACTACATGGTATAGCGATACTTTGACGATGGCAATTTTAGAAGATATTGTCGTTGTAGAAGGGCTTAATTCGTTGAAAAAATTACCTGATAAAGCATTGAATGCATTATTTTTCGCTCACATGAACGATGTCGCGAATGATGAGACTTTTATTGATAAAATTTCACTTGTAGTTGACGACTATATTAAAGAGTGGCAGGAGCAAGTAATTCTTCTTTTAAAGAAGGATTTAGAAGTATATATTGAGGTCGAAAAAAGCGTAACACAAACAATGCAAAATGCACGCGATTTTTCACAACTTGCAACAGTGCCTCATTATATGTATGTGATGAATAATACACTTTATCAAGTAATTCGAGAAGTGCTTTATCAATTAAACTCTTCCCAAACAGTCTATTCATTTCAAAAAGGAAAAACAAAAGGAACTTTATTTTTAAAAGAAGGACAAATAATTGATGCTACGATGGCTGTATTAGCGGTAGATGTTCTAGATATTTTATGTGGTTTTTTCCTTCACCAGTCAGAAAACATGCAGAATATAGTCGAAATTCGTTTAACAGATATTTTAATGATGCGTGATATTAAGCAGAAATTAGGTGGAGAAGGACGACGAGGAGGCTACGAGGCAAAGCAAAAGCAACAAGTTCTAGCTGTTTTAGCATTGCTAAAAAATATCCATGTGGAGATTGAGCAAATGGTCAGTTATCATACAAATCAACCGACGCCTTTAAAGTTGAAAGGACACTTACTCGTTTTTGAACAAGAATATTGCTATAAATTAGGTCCTATTTTTACACCGTACTTGAGTGGTTCTCAGCGACAATTGGCATTATTACCATTTCGTGCATTTCATTATCATGTATATCGTTTTCGCCATGAAAAACAATTATGTCGATATTTAAGTTGGCGCTGGCGTACACAAGCTTCGCAAGCAAAGTATTGGCAAGCGAATAAGGTGTCGACGCTACTAAAAGCTATTGGGGAAACCTTAAATCAACGTTCACCTTCTCGAACACGTGAGCGTTTTGAAAAGGCACTCGATCAATTAACGACAGATGGTGTGATTGCAGGCTGGCATTATGTCAATTGGGATGAAGCTGTAGCGGTAGGCAAAGGCTGGGGGAATTATTGGCTCAATGCGGCAGTTATTATTGAACCGCCACAAGCGGTACTCGAAACGTATCATTCACTTGAGAAAAAAAGAGTACCTATGACGACAACAAAAAAAGAGAATGAAGAATTTGCAAAGCAACTTGCCAATTTTCGTAAAAGCCAGCATCTGACGTTATCACAGGCAGGTGAGATGTTGCATGTGTCAGCTGCTTATATGAGTCAATTAGAGCGAAATATCGTTAGACCATCACTAAAATTACGCAAACGTTTAGAACGTTGGTTATTATCTTGAAACAGTACTTGTCTTATATGACGCGTACTGTTTTTTTGTTGGCATAAAAGCGCTTACATTGTTAAAAAGTCGTGCTTACAAGTTGCAAAGTCGGGGTTAAGTTGTGCATAAAAAAATATCGCTTTTTTTGAAAGTCTATTATATCAAGCTTTTGAAGTGATTAATAGGGACGTTAAATTCCTTATTAGTTTATTATTTTAGCTAACTTTAATTTTCATTATTTTCAGAATACTAAAGGTATGATAGATACACAGATAACGAATCTGCGAACGAATGATATAAGGGGGATAAGTTGATGACACAAGATTTACAAAATTATGAATCATTGAAGCCGTTGTTTAACCCACAGTCTATTGCGATTTTAGGTGCCTCTGAGAGCCCCTATAAAATCGGCCATCTTCAAATTCGCGCATTAATTGATGGTAAATTTAAAGGCGATATTATTCCAATCCATCGTACGGCAAAAGAAATTGCGGGCTTAACATGTTACCCATCATTAGCAGATGTACCAGGTGAAGTGGATCTTGTTATTTTCTGCCTTGGTCTAGAACAAATTAAAGAAGGTCTTGAAGCGTGTGCAGCAAAAAATGTAAAAGCGGCGATTATTTTTGCTTCAGGTTTTTCAGAAGCAGGGGCATATGGTGAGCAACTGCAGCAAGAACTTGGTCAATTCGCAAAAACGCACGGCATTCGTATCGTAGGACCAAACTGTGTAGGCTTAGTGAATACAGAGAATGGCTTGATTGGCACATTTACGCCATCATTTTTAACTGTACCGCTCGATGGTCAGCGAGGCGTCGGTTATATTTCGCAAAGTGGCGCTTTTGGTGTATTAACGTATATGGCAGCCGCACAGCATGGTATTAACTTTAACTATTTTGTTAGTACAGGGAATGAAATGGAGTCCAGCTTTGAAGATTTCATGGAATATATGGTACATGATCCGCAAACGAATATTATTAGTGGTTACTTAGAAGGTGCTAAAAATCCAGAAAAATTGAAAGCGTTATCAAAAGAGTCTCTTCAAAAAAATAAGCCAATTTTATTAATGAAAACAGGTAAGAGCTCGGCTGGTAGTCGTGCAGCTGCATCTCATACAGGGTCACTTGCAGGCTCAGATAAAATCTATGATGCCTTTTTTAAACAGCATGGCATTATTCGTGCAGAGGATTTTGATGATGTTATCGGTTTTACGAAATTATTTAATCCCAACAAATTACCTAAAGGAAATAATACAGTCATTATTACAAGTTCAGGTGGTCGTGGCATTAATGAGGCGGACCGTTGTGAAGCACATGGTTTAAACATTGTGGAGCTATCTGCTGAAACACAGGCGGCTATTCAAAAGAGCTTGCCGGACTATGCGAGCACAACGAACCCAGTTGATTTAACAGCTGCCGCAATGGTATCGAACCCGGAGTTTTATTTGGAGCCATTAAAAGTACTTGTAAATGATCCGGAAGTTCATAATATTATCTTTACTGATTTCCCATATGCTTGGGATGAAAATTCACCGCAGCTACAAGAATTTATTGAATTAAGCAAGGCGAGTGACAAAGTCATTGCATTATTCCCATTCTCACTCGATGGTATGACCTATCCAAAAGCGACAAAAGCTTTAGTAGAAAACGGTATTGCGGTTGTACCATGTAATCTAAATCCAGTGCGTGCACTGAAGAAGCTAGTGGAATATAGTGAGGCATATCGACAATCTTCGATTACTTCACTAGCAGATTATCGTCAACCACATGCGGTATTAGATGATTTATTAGTATCAGGTGAAACGTTGAGTGAAGCACAGGCAAGTGAAGTGCTGGCACGCTATGATATTCCAACAACAGAGCGTCGTATTGCGACATCACTTGAGGAAGCGGTAGAGCATGCCACAGCGATAGGATACCCAGTCGTGCTAAAAATTGATTCACCAGATATTCCACATAAGACAGAAGCAGACGCAATTCGGTTAAATGTACAAACACCAGAAGAAGTGAGTCAAGCGTATGTGGAAATTGTGAAAAATGCGCGAAGCTACAACCCAGAGGCACGTGTCCATGGCGTTTCTGTACAGGAGATGTTGGGTGAAGGTGTTGAAATAATTATCGGTGCACATAATGACAGCACATTTGGGCCAGTAATTATGGTGGGACTTGGTGGTATTTTCGTTGAAGTATTCCAAGATATCGCTTTTAAAGTAGCACCAATCAATCGTCAAGATGCATTGAATTTACTTGATGAATTAAAAGGAAAATCAATTTTACATGGTGCGCGTGGAAAAACGCCAATAGATACAGAGGCAATTGTCGATGTTCTGTTGAAAGTATCGGCACTCATGATAGACCATGGAGAGCAGATTCAAGAGCTTGATATTAATCCACTTGTTGTATACGAAAAAGGTATTAGGGCAGCGGATGCGATGTTTGTTGTGAAAGAGCAACAAGTGATTCGACAAGCGATGGAGGGATAGTAATGAGTTTAGCACATTTAATTGGAAAAACAGGAAAACCTTATACAGTAGAAATTGAAAAACGTCATATTCGTCAGTTTGCAGAGGCAATCGGGGATACAAACCCGCTTTATCGTGATGAGGAATTTGCAAAAACAACGGTACATGGTGGTATTATTGCACCGCCAACATTCCCAATTGCGATGTCAGAAGAAAGTGAAGAGGAGTTAGATTTAGGATTAGATTATAGCCGTATGTTACACGGGGAGCAGCGCTTTATTTATACGCGTGCAATCCGCCCAGGGGATGTATTAACATGCCAATTAAAAGTGACGGATGTATATGAACGTGACGGTAAAAATGGAACGATGGAATTTATTGTGATGGATACGGAAATGACAGACGAGGCGGGACAGCATGTTGTCACAAGTCGTACAAATATTATTTATCGTCCGATTTCGGCGAATGCATAAGGAGGAATGACGATGCTAGAACTAGCACAGTTAACAACAGGGCAGGAACTTCCTGCTTATATAAAGGAGCCTGTGACAAAAGTACAACTCGTAAAATATGCGGGAGCCTCAGGAGATTTTAACCCGCTTCATACAGATGATGCATTTGCACAAAAAATTGGGATACCTGGTGTTATTGCACATGGCATGCTCATCATGGGTTTCTTAGGAGAATACGTCAATCATCTTGCAGGAACTCTTGCAACGGTAAAAGATTTTAGTATGCGTTTTGGTGCGATGACATTTCCGAAAGATACGATCACATGTCGAGGCGTGATTAAAGAAACGTATGAAAAAGACGGTTCACGCTTTGCGGTGCTGACATTATATGCAGAAAAAGGTCCAGAAAAAATCGTTGGTTCAGGAGAGGCAACGTTACAATTTTAAGTCGAAGGAGTGTTATGGATGAATCAAATTCGAGATAAATACGCCATCGTAGGTGTTGGTGAAAGTAAACGTTCAAAAAATTCAGGAACGACACCGTTACATTTAGCATTAGATGCGGCTCGTGCAGCTATTGCAGATGCAGGAATTGAAGCAAAAGAAATCGATGGCTTTATGAGCTATTGTGAAAATGATTCTTGCTCACCGCATCAATTAGCAACCTATTTAGGTGTACGACCAAACTATGTTAAAGAAATTTTAGGTGGCGGTAGTAGTACGGAAATGCTAATGGCAGATGCTGTTGCTTTAATTGAAACAGGCCAGGCGAATACAGTGCTCATTTATCGCTCGATGAATGGACGCTCTGGTATGCGTATGGGAGGCGGTGGCTGGAGTAGTGATTTATTGCAATCAGCCTTTGATGGCGGCAGCTACATCATTCCATATGGCGCGGCAAGTCCAGGGCAATGGTTTGGTTTATTCGCTACGCGTCATATGAAGCAAAATGGCTTAACACAAGAGCATTTAGGTCATGTATGTACAAGCTTCTATGAACATGCACAGCGTAATCCAAATGCCTTCTTCTATGGTAAACCATTAACAATGGAAGAATATCTACAAACGGCGCAGCTAAGCTCACCGTTTACAAAACATGATTTTTGCTTAGAGTCGGACGAAGCGAATGCGATTATCGTCACAAGTGCTGAACGTGCAAAAGATTGCCAGTCAAAACCCGCTTATATTATGGGGATGGCTGCTCGTCGCGCGGTATCTCATGCACATTACTGGAAAAACATTGATGAAGTGGCGTCTGATTATGTCGCACAGCCGTTATACGAAGCGGCAGGTGTCGGGCCAAAAGACATTGATATTGCATCGATTTACGATTGCTTTAGCTGGGTGGTATTACGCCAATTAGAAGCATATGGTCTTGCTCCCAAAGGCGAATTAGGGGACTTTGTCGCTGCAGGAAACTTGAAAATTGATGGACAACTTCCGACAAACTTAGCGGGCGGAATGCTGTCAGAAGGTTATACACATGGTATGAATAATGTATTAGAAATTGTCCGCCAAGTACGCGGTGAATATGAAGGAACAGAACGTCAGGCGAAAAAACATGATATCGCGATTTGTACAGGCTGGGCAGGTCCGGATATGGCTGGCGCAATGATTTTACGAAAATAGGGGGAGTTCACATGATTGAAGAAACAAAAGTAAAATACGCGAAACCAATTCCATTAAAAACAATCGACAATGCACCGTACTGGGATGCGGCGGATCGTCATGAGCTTGTACTTCAAAAATGTACGAGCTGTAATACCTATGCACATCCACCAGGCCCAGCATGTGCTCATTGTGGAAGCCAGGAGCTTGTGTGGGAAAACCGAGGAACGGAAATTAGTGGCACAATTTATACGTATGTCGTTTCTTATCGTCCATTTTTACCAGGCTTTGAAAATGATATGCCGTTAGTGATTGCGGTTGTTGAACTCGATGAATTACCAGAAGTCAAAATTATTGGCAATGTCTTAGAGGCAACAGTCGAGCAAATTGATATTGGAACACCAGTAAAAATGGTGTGGCAAGACATTACAGAGGATCGTGCGTTGCCACAATGGACGCTCGCATAAGGTTGAGGAGGAAACGCGATGGATTTTTCATATACAGCACAGGAAGAACAATTTCGACAGGAGTTACGTACATGGCTTGAAGAAAACCTTCCAGAGGGATGGCTAGCGTCGCAACAACTACCGTCAGAGGAAGCAGAGCTAGGTCAATTTTTATGTAAGTGGCAAAAAACATTAGCCGATAGCCGCTGGGCAGCGATTGCATGGCCTGAGAAACATGGTGGACGTAATGCGACACTGATGGAGGAAATTATTTACCATCAAGAAATGGTTCGTGTGAAAGCGCCACCACTTGTAAACTATGTGGGGCTTCATATGGTTGGACCAACCTTGATGCAAATCGGAACACCTGAACAACAGGAAAAATACATCCCGAAAATTTTAACAGGAGAAGAAGTGTGGTGCCAAGGCTATTCAGAGCCAAATGCAGGTTCGGATTTAGCAGCTGTACAAACGACGGCCGTTAAAAAAGGGGACAAGTGGGTGATTAATGGTCAAAAAATTTGGACAAGCTTTGCTCACTTTGCAGACCGGTGCTTCCTTGTTGCACGTACGAGTAAAGGGGAGAAAAAGCATCATGGCATTACATGCTTCTTACTGGATATGAATCAACCTGGTGTAGAAGTACGCCCGATTATTCAAATGAATGGTGAGCATGATTTTAATGAAGTGTATTTAACGGATGCAGTAGCCTATGACAGTGAGATTATCGGACAAGTAGATGATGGCTGGCGTGTGACGATTGCGTTATTAATGCATGAACGTACAGGCATTGGTGCTCAAGTATTTTCACTTGAACAGCAATTTGCAGAGCTTGTGAATGTAGCTCAAACGGTTACAGAGGATGACCAACCATTGATTGCGAAACCAGAAGTACGTAAGCGTCTACTTGACTTATATATGAATCAACGTGGCTCGTTATTAAATTATTATCGCAATTTAACAAAGCAGCTAAAAGTGGGACATCCAGGTGTAGAAGGCTCGATGGATAAATTATTCGTTAGTGAAATGACGAAAAAATTATTCTCAGAAGCTATTTCAATTCAAGGTCACGCGGGAATGCTGTGGGAAGAAGATGCTGTACAAGACCAGGGTTATTGGCAGAAAAATTATTTGTATTCATTTGGTCAAACAATCGGCGGTGGTACGAGCGAGATTCAAAAAAATACGATTGCGGAGCGCATCTTAGGCTTACCAAAAGATGTCGGTCGCTAGAAGGGTTGGTGAAGGTCGATGGATTTTTCATTAAACGAAGATCAAGAGTTATTTCGAAAATTTGTACGTAAATATCTTAATGACCAAGAGCAAACGAAAGTAGCGCGCGATTATATTGCAGGAAATGTCGAAGCAGTGAAGCAAGCAATTACAGGTGTTAATGAGCTTGGCTGTATGATGGTAAATATTCCAGATGATTATGATGGCATGGGTTTAGGTAAACTTGATCTTGTGCCAATTATGGAAGAGTTGGGCCGCACATTAATGCCAGGTGTCTTTTTAGAGACAAGTGCCTTTGCTGTGCCAATTATTAATCAGTTTGCGACAACGGAGCAAAAGCAACAGTATTTATCAGAAGTCGCAAGTGGTGAAAAAGCGTTCACCATTGCCTGGCTAGAGCCTGGTAGAAGTTATACAGAAAAAGGCATTCAATTAGAAGCTATACTTGAGCAAGAGCAATTTACGCTAAATGGTGTGAAAACGCAAGTAGCCGATGTTGCACTTGCACAGTACCTTATCGTACCGGTACGTGTTAACGGTGAAGTGAGTATTATTGTGGTAGATAAGGAGACGCCAGGCCTTACAATCACAGCGCAAAAAGGCTTTGATGAAACACGTCAGCTATCAAGTATTTATTTTGATAATGTGACGGTGCCAATTAGTGCGTTAATCGGACCACTTGGAGATGGTTGGGGAATCCTTCAAGAAGGTTTGTTATCGTATAATGCGGCTGTATCATCCGTTTGCGTCGGTGCGATGGAAAAAATTATTGAAGTGGCGAGTGAATATGCATGTATTCGTGAACAGTTTGGGCAAGCAATTGGGCGCTACCAAGCCATTAAGCATCGTCTAGCAGATATGAAGCTGTCACTTGAAACAGCACGTTCACTCTCTTATTATGCAAACTGGGCACTTGAAACAACATCGGAGGATCGTGTAGAAGCTATTTGTAGTGCACGTATTTTTGCGACGCAAGCCTTTGTTGAAATTGCCGCGCATAATATTCAAATTCATGGTGGTATTGGCTTCACTGAAGAAATTGATTGCCACTTATTTGTGAAGCGTTCACGTTTCTACGAAAATTACTTAGGTACACAAGCGCAGTACTATGACCAAGCCATTTCGGCACTTGGTTGGGATGCAGCAACTAAAGCCAAAGAACATGAAAATTTACTGATTTCTTAAAAGATAGTTGGTTACTATTTGGAATGGGACTTCTTGAAGCATTTGTTAATGTATAGAACATTTGCTAATGGAAGTCTTTTTTTGTTGAAAATTTTATTTCGAGGTGAAGTCGATGTTTAAAACAAATCGTACAGTTGAATCGATGTCCTATAAACAAAAAGCTCTGCTTGTCGCTGGAATTTTCTTATGTATGGAATTAGGACTCATGGTGTCTATGGAGTTTTCAATTGCTCTGCCTAGCATTATTACAGACATTGGCGGAGCGGAGTTTTATGCGCTTATTTTCACGGTTAATCTTGCTGTATCTGCAATTGTTACACCATTTGTTGGTAAATTGAGTTCCATACAAATCTATTTTTACATTTCGTTATTTTTGATTAAGCCTCATATTGAATCTTTTTTATGCTGAAAGTGCACATATTGTATTCCCTACTAAAAAAATAAGAACCACCACCATAACGGCAGTAGGTTCTTATTTTTTGATTTTATAAAGTACATATGTTGTTTTATATTCACCTTGATAAAGGGTTTGAGTTTTGATTTTTCCGCGATTTTTTACATAGTAGGAAATGGTATTTTCACCGTATCGCTTCTCCCAAATTTTAATCGCATTTTTGTACGTGCCATTTTGTGTTTTCACCGTTGATTTTGTAGAGAGAATTTTGTATGGGTTCTCGCTAAAATCGCTCCCTTGTAATTTCCCAGTTTGGTTTTTACGAACAGTAGGTGGAAGTAGGTCCCAAAATTTGAAGCTGCCATATTCAAAATTATGCTTTGAGCCACCAGCTGCTGTCAGTCCATATTTTTTGTCGTAAGAATAATCAGTGTAAACATCACCTTGCGTTAAATCTTGCCAAGCGCCCTTCATTGGCCCTGTTTTTACTAATTTGTCACGCCAAATATGAAGTTGATTGCCTTTTTTATCATATTCCTTATAAAAATATTGTGAGTAATTTGTTGATGGTTGATAAGCTTTCGTGCTAATCGCTGCAGAAGCAGTAGTTGTCGGTAATAAAAGAGCAGCAGTAGTTGCTGCGATGATACAAAGTTTTTTCATATCAATGCCTCCTTACAATTTAATATAGAATTTCATAAATACACTCGGTATTTTTCATCAATACCATACTTTTCTTGAAGGATATTACATGCCTTAGCATTTGAAGCTGCGTTTAATTTTTCCACTTCTGTATTTACTTCAGCTTCCTTTTGATACATTTCTTCTGATTTTTTTTCAGTAGTAGAAGCGAAAATTAAGCTACCAATTGCCAGCGCAGGTGCAATTGCAATGCCACCTAAGACCATAGTTCCTCCAGCAATTCCTAAACCACCAGTGGCTAAAGATCCTCCCCCTAAGAACGCTAGTGTAGCATTTTGTGCGGCAATGCCACTTAATGATGGGATGGCTGTACCAGTAGAAGCGGCAGCAAATGTAGTCGTGGCACCTACAGCCCCCATTGCAGCTAATCCACTTCCTGCGAGAGAAGCTACACCAGCAGTTAATACTTGTCCAGCTTGGATTACTTGCTTTTCAATATTTAAGACAAACGAATCTAAAACCTTGCTAGAAACAAAATTATCTATAACTGTTTCTCCTTTAAAGTTAATATTTTTAATTTGTTTGAATGAATTTACAAAGTCTTTCATCGTTGTATCTAAAATTTCTAATTTTAACTTTCCATAGTCTTCAAATTGACGATTCGTATCATCTCGATTTTCTTCAAATTTTTTATAAGCAGTCTTATATTTTCTTTCTAAATTTTCAGCTAGCTCTTTCGTTTCTTTCATATTTTGGAATGAATCATATCCTTTTTTACCGGCAACAGCTGTTGATGCTGCAACAGCTCCTGCAACAATTAGTGGAATAAATGGTAATATCATAGTCTAAAATACTCTTTTATATTTATGGTTATTTTTATCTATAATACCATATTTTTTAAATGAAATAAACTAATTAATAAATAAAATGGTTTAAAAAATAGAGAGCGTAAAATAATTTGCATTTATAGGTCAAATTGTTTTAGAAAATCGTACTAAAAAATAAAATATAGATTTTAGGAAAAAATAAGACCTTAATTTTCTGAATTTTTATTTTTAGTAGTCAAATGAAAAAATTAATGCTACAATCAATCCCATAAATGAATAACTTCCTTCGGGGTAGGGTGCAATTCCCAATCGGCGGTTATAGCCCGCGAGCTTTCGAGCAGGATTCGGTGAAATTCCGGAGCCGACAGTATAGTCTGGATGAGAGAAGGAATCGATGCATGACGATGGTGCGCAGCAGCGTTTCACTATGGTTTATTTGAGCATCGTAAAATGTAAACCCCGCTTGGTTAGAATACCAGACGGGATTTTTAAATTTTAAAACTACATAGCAATTCTTCGGGGTAGGGTGCAATTCCCAATCGGCGGTTATAGCCCGCGAGCTTTCGAGCAGGATCTGGTGGAACTCCAGGGCCGACAGTATAGTCTGGATGAGAGAAGAATGCGCAGAAAAAGCGTACAATTGTACGCTTGTTTGTCGACGCATAAATCAAGGAACCCCGCTATTACGTGAGGTTCCTTTTTTAAATGCCCAAAAGTTTGTTCGTAGTACCCCTCTATTCATTTATCCGATAAAACCAATTTATTTGGTTTAGAAAGGAGAATGAGCGATGTTTACAGGAATTATCGAAGAAGTTGGGACCGTGCAAAAAGTTTCTAGACAGCAACAAGCATTAGCATTAACGATTTCGGCAAAGATAGTGTTAGAGGATGTGCATATTGGCGATAGTATTGCAGTCAATGGTGTATGTCTAACGGTGACAGCTTTTACATCAATAGCCTTTACAGCAGATGTCATGCCGGAAACCTTTCATGCAACAAGTCTTGCAAAGCTAGCATCGGGTGATGGTGTTAACTTAGAACGTGCCATGCAGGCAAATGGTCGATTTGGTGGTCATATTGTCTCGGGTCATGTTGATGGTACCGCAACCATTGCGAAGAAACGTACAGTATCAAATGCCGTTTATATTGATTTACGAATGGATGCTGAACTGACACATTACTGTATTCCAAAGGGCTCGATTACAATCGATGGTACAAGTCTAACGGTTTTTGATGTTCGTGAAAACAGAATTACGGTATCACTTATTCCTCACACCTATGCGGAAACGATTTTTAGCAAAAAGCGAGAAGGTGCTATTGTTAATGTTGAAAATGATGTAATTGCAAAATACGTCGAAAAACTGACAGCTAAACAGAAGCCATTAACACGCGATTTTTTAGCGCATCATGGCTATTAGGAGGGAACGACATGCTACATACAATTGATGAGGCACTTGAACAATTACTAAAAGGTAACATGATTATTGTTGTTGATGATGAGGATCGTGAAAATGAAGGCGATTTTGTTGCATTGGCAGACTATGTGACTCCAGATACAATCAATGCGATGGCTACATACGGTAAAGGTTTGATTTGTACGCCAATTTCGACATCGATTGCTCAAAAACTAAAACTTACACCAATGGTTACGAATAATACAGACAATCATGGTACTGCTTTTACAGTAAGTATTGATTATAAAGAAACCGAAACAGGGATTAGTGCATTTGAACGTGCGCTAACAATTGAAAAAATGATTAGTAGTGATGAGCCAACAGATTTCCGTCGTCCTGGCCATATTTTTCCGCTCATTGCAAAAGATGGCGGAGTGTTAGAACGCCGCGGTCATACTGAAGCAGCCGTTGAATTAGCGAAGCTTGCAGGTGTGAAGGAAGCCGGCATTATTTGTGAAATCATGAGTGCAGATGGTCATATGGCACGCCTGCCAGAGCTTGAACGCATTTCAAGAATGATGAACTGTCCATTAATTTCTATTGAGCAATTAGTCGAATATGTAAAACAACAAAAGGAGCTGGTTACACATGGGTAAAACAATCGAAGCACAATTAGTAGGTACAGGATTAAAAATCGGAATCGTTGTTGGTCGTTTCAATGAATTTATTAATTCAAAATTAGTTGATGGGGCAATGGACGGGCTTTTACGTCATGGTGTTGAAGATAAAGATATTGACACGGTATGGGTGCCAGGAGCATTTGAAGTGCCGTTTATTGCAAAAAAATTAGCAGAAAAAGGCGAGTATGATGCAGTAATTGGCTTAGGTACGGTTATTCGTGGCTCTACAACACATTATGATTATGTATGTAATGAAGCAGCAAAAGGTATTGCGCAAGTTGGATTACAAACTGGTATACCCGTTATTTTTGGTATTGTGACAACAGAATCGATTGAACAAGCAATTGAACGTTCGGGCACAAAAGCTGGTAATAAGGGATATGATGCGGCAATATCTGCAATTGAAATGGCAAACTTAACAACATTATTAAAATAATATAATTCTTGTTACGTTTAATAGCTAATTAAAGATATACGTCAAAAGAATGGATGCAATAATCTAAGTTTAGAAAATTGACTATATAATATAATAGAAGAAACACAAAAAAACGGGCATTGTAATATGAATGTCCGTTTTTGTCTTCTTTGTATTCCTTTAAAATCTCTTAGAACTTAGTAAGCAAATAAAAAATAAAAGCTAGTAATAGTTTTGCTGTGAAGAATTATTATATGAAAGAAAATAAAGGAAAGAGCTCTAAAGACAAGACTACAAACATATTGAAGTGTTCTATTATGTAAAAAAATTTCCATCATGTATAATGAAAACAATATCAAATGAATTGGAGGTAGTCATATGGAATATTATTCATTACAACATTTACTAGAGAATACGGAAGTTTGCTTGATGAACCGAGAAACCGGGGACAAGTACGATACGTGGTCGACAGAAGTTGAAATTGATTTAACGAGTTTAGGTATCCGAGCGGAGCATTTTGAAATTACACAGTTTGATATCGACATCGTACATAATAAGGAGCGTGATACAACGTTTTTTATTAATGCGACGCCATATGGCACCGATGATTATGAAATCTACTTGTGGTTTAATGATATATTAGGTCCACGCCTCATGGATATGTTTTTACGGACCATTCATGAGTTTGTACGAGAAAAACAAAGTTTAGCCGAGTCATTTATGAGCGATGATGACTGGACAAATGACTAATGGAGGGTGGCTTTGGCCACTCTTTTTTGTGCTATAATGAGGCTAATGAAAGTGTAGGAGGGATCTGACATGGCTTGTACAATACATGCCTGCTCTCAAGTGGGCTAATGCGGTCCAATTCCGTTCGGCTTTGGACCATAAACCAATTGCCTAGACAAACGGAGGAATAATGATGATAAATCCAATTTTAACAGTAGCTAATGTACGCTTGATTGAGCAACAAGTAAATAAAATTTTAAACTCGAAATCGTTATCAAAAGACCCGGAAATACTAAGTGCAGTAAAAGGTATTGCAGTTGCTGAACTAAAAGAAAAACTCCCTGTAGCGACAGAAGAAATTTTGCGTGCTGTTACCCAAATTTCTGATCGTACGGATGCTGAGCTTTTTATTGAGAGCTTAAAAATTTATACGATTCCATTTAAAGCAATTTCTGAAAAAGGACTGCAAAAACTATTTCGTAAAGATAAAAAATTAAAATTGCCGAAACTTGAAACAATTGATTGGCACGGTATTAGTTACTTATCTTGGACAGACCAAGGCACACATCGCCAATATATTGTCATTGAAAAAGATGGCACATTTATAGCGTTGCGTGGTATATCGCAGCCACAATATTATACGAAAGGCATTTGTGCAATTTGTAATCAGCATGGACCAGTTCATTTATTTACGGCAACAGTAAAAGGAAATGAAGATCGGTACACATCTTATAGTAATTATATTTGTGATGACCCTGAAAAATGCAATGCACATGTGACCGATTATAAGGTGCTAGAAGACTTTGTTACGCGTAATTTAGTATAGTCTATAGCAGAAAGTAGGAAGTTTTTATGAAAGAAAATACTACATGGTTGCATATTCGTGCGATAATTACATTTGTCTCGCTCATCTGCTTAACTCTTTTTATCGCAATGGTTGCGATTTCAAAGGAGCCTGTTGTGATTGATGTCAGTGCTGCAAAATATATTTTCTTTGGTGCATTATTTTTATTTTTAATTGAATGTATTCGATTTGCACTACGATTTTATTATAATGTGCGCTATAAATGGCTAATGATACTAGGCGGTATTTTCTTTGCTGCATGGGTCGTTGTGACATTTATTTGGGCAGTTTTATGAGTCATTAACCTAAGAAGAGGCTTTGACATATGAGTAACAACAACCGCTCCTTTGAGCATAAGAAAAACCGGAATCGTGCTGTGACGCGGTTCCGCTTTTTTTGTATGCTAGATTTCTAAATTAAATAGACCGTAATATAAAGGTGAAAATATGAGATAAAAATTACGATTATGAATAATGGGTACAGGGAATATAGTGTTGTCAATATAGACTGTAAGTTTTTAAATAAAAAGGCTTATTATTAATATATTCCTATATTGAAAAAAGTTATTTAGTACTATAACCTGCTCCTAATTACTTATTCTAATTTACAAACAAATCACATAAAATGAATAATATAGGGATGTTTGGATAAGTAATTTTGAGTGGAAAAGGAATGATAGTTTGTTTAAAATCGACTTTATTGAAGAAGGTATCTCCATTCGAAAAATTATTTTGAAAAACTTAAAAACATGTACAGAAGAAATTTGTTTTGATCATACAATGCTATTGAGTTTTCGTAACTTTCGTTTTATGGAGATTGGAGAGACATATTGTTGTAAATTATTTTTATCAGGAAAAGTAACAGCTGATGGAGAAACGTATCGTTTTAATCGTTATGTTTCAATAGGTACACAACATTTTTGTGAAATTGTTAATTTTAAGGGAGATATCTATTACATAGAAGATTTTCACATGAAGAATCATTGTAAATTTATACGCTTTCATGTTGAACGGAAAGATTTAATTCAAGTAGGAGAAATTATACACCCTATTTTAAGTGAATAGTGAGGGAATATAAATGAGTGGAGCTCGTTTTTATGAAAAATTGAGTCGGGAATTATCGCTCGTCCTTAGACATATGCCAGAAAAATATAACTTAGTTCTAGATGATGGGGGATGGGTGTCACTGGAACAATTAGTAGCAGCATTGCATCAAATGGATAAATGGCGTTTTGTAACGATTCAAGATATTGAGAATATGATGAAACAGGCCACTAAACAGCGACACGAAATAAAAGATGGACGAATTCGTGCGTATTATGGGCACTCATTTAAGGAAAAAATTAGAAAGGAAATTGCTATACCACCGCGTTATTTGTATCATGGCACAACACCAGAGGCAGCGGAACAGATTGTACAACAAGGTCTTAAGCCTATGTCACGTCAATATGTGCATCTATCAACAAATATTAAAACGGCACGTCTTGTAGCCGAACGTCGTACAGTAACTCCTGTATTATTTCGTATTGATACACAGCAAGTGAAGGAGCCATTCTATTTTGGAAATGAAGATATTTGGCTTGTTGACGCTATTATGCCTGAAAATTTGGAAATAATGCTATAGTGTAGAAAAGGAGGCGTTTATATTATGAAACAACTCTATATGAAACAAAAAATATTTAGCTTAAGTGGTAAGTTTTCAGTAACCGATTCCGGACAACAGGACCAATACTTTGTTGAAGGGAGCTTTATGCAAATACCTAAAACATTTACGATTTTGGATAAACAGCGTAATGAAGTAGCGCATATTACGAAAAAAGTATTTAGCTTTTTACCGAAGTTTTTTGTAGAAGTTGATGGACGTGAAATTTTAACAATTAAAAAAGAACTATCTTTTTTTAAAGGTCGTTATACCATTGAAGATGCTGCAATCGAAATGCGCGGTGATTGGTGGGACATGGATTTTTCTGTCTACCACGACGGCCAGTTAATTGGAGATGTGCATAAAAAGTGGTTGAGTTGGGGCGACCAGTATGAAATAACCATTAACGATGAAGCATTTGAAACGATTTTAATTTCATTAGTTGTTGCGATTGATTGTGTCAAAGCATCTGAAGCAGCAGCTGCAAGCTCATAGTGAAAAATAGAAAGTGGGAATCATAAATAATATGATTCCTATTTTTGTGCTCTAAAATGGATTTTTTAATAAAAATTTACAAAAAATGAATAAAGTATTAAAGAATAAACTTTATACTAGAGTGCAATTGAGTATAAGAGGAGGGTTTTAATGTGAAAAGAACATGGATGTCTAACGTAGTTGTCGCAACATTACTTACTACAACAATCGTACCTTATTCACCTATCTACGGAGTGGCAACGGCGTCAGAAGCTAAAATAAATAAAAATTTAATGATTAAACATCAAGCAATTTCAACTGCGGATGCTAAAAAAGAGTTGTCAATTACAGCTGATTTTAAAGGAGATGTTCCACTTCAAAAAATGACTCTATTATATAAAGCGCAGAAGGGAGCAGAAGCGTGGAGTGAAAAGCCGATGCAATTAAAGGAGGGGCAGTATCATACAAGTCTAGCCCCATATGAATTGCAGGAAAATTTTACATATATGATTTCAGCAACAGATGGTGAAATCATAGAGGAAACGGTACCACAAGATGTTACGGTGGAATTACCCAAATACGAATCAAAACACTTACCACCGCTATTATTGACAGAAGTTGTACCTGACTCAACAAATGTAGACGGTTCAGATGGTTATGAATTTATTGAGGTGTACAATAATTCAAACCAAACAATTGATTTAAAAGATTATAAAATTCATTATCGTTATCCAACAAAGGGGCCAAAAGCTGATTTATTTTGGGGAGATGAGAATGAAAATCGTAATTTACCATTAGCTCCAGGTGAAACGATGATTTACTGGATTATGAATGGGAAAAATAATCATAAAAAACTTGCGGACTTTAACAAAAATTATGACTCTAATGTGGATGAGAATCATTTAGTGCGCGTGTATCATTCTGGCATGACGAATTCAGAATACCGTCAATTGACAATCTCTACAAATGCAAATGAAGATATTGTTATTGCATCTTATAATGAAAAATTAACAAACAATACACAAGATCCAACTGAGATAAATGATGTTGCGAAGGATATGGGAATTCAGTATCAATATCCAGAAGAAGGTTTGGTTATGCGTAAGCATAGCGCAAAGACAGTGAAAGGAAATCCAGGTAAAGTAAGTGATTTTCAAGTTCCGACTGAAAAAGTCGATTTATCAGGAGATACTAAAGCACCTGTTGTAAAAGATATATCAGGATTGACGGAAGTAACAGATCAGAAGGATATTCAGCTAAAATTTGATATACAAGATGAGCGACAACTACGCTCGGCACGTTTATACTATCGGATGAATGATGGTAACTATCATTCTGTAAATTTAAAACGAGGTGCAGATGGTTATTTTAGTCATACAATTTATGCAGTTGATTTAATTCAAAAAGAAAAAGTAGAATACTATATTGCTGCAACAGATGGGTTTAATCCAATACAAACTTCTACACGTACAATTATAAATCAATTACCAAAAGAAAAAGAAGGGCTATCATTAAATGTTGAAAATCAATCGCTCCTATCAAAGGAAGTACTATTAAAAGCATTTCATTCAAAAGACAATGAACCAACGACGCTATCATTTGACGGACAAGATGTAACAACTAAAGTAGAACGAGTATTGACGAATCAAGCTTATTTTGCGTTAGATGTCAATCAAACAAATTTATACTTTAAAAATGCAGTGACAATTGGTAGAGAAGTATTACGTATTTATGATGATACTATCAATGAATACGCAACGATTACTGTACCAGTGGATCCCTCATATTTTAATCTTGGAGAGACCACAACCATTTCAATTCATGCGGGGGACAAGGTATCGCCATTTGGCGAAGCAGGTGAAAATCGAGATGATTATACAGTTAAAAATATTCGTTTAGTTATGCCCGATGGTGAGATTTTACGTGATGAGAAGTATACAGATCCAAAAAGAGAAATAAAAGTAGGAGATAGTTCAGGGATGGAACCAGATGTTGATTTCAACTTTACTATTCCAAAAAGTCAATTTAGTGGGAAAGCTTACCGTTTAGATACGACAGCAGTAAAAGATGGAGAACATGTATTCGAAGCAAAAAATAATAAAGACAATGAAAAAGCCACTGTGCTTGTAGATAATACATCGCCTATCATTACAACTTCGTTAAATGAAGGTGAACTATATAAGGGGCTTATCACGATTGATGCAGAAATAGAAGATGCTAATATTGGTACAGAAGTTCCTGAAGCTACATTAGATGGAGAAAAAATTACGCTTCCATACGATACATCTTCTGCAAAATTAAAGAGTGGAGAGCATCAATTAATTATTAAAGCGACAGATGCTGTAGGAAATGTTGCTACTAAGAAAATCAATTTTAACACAGTAGAAGAACACCCATTTTCACCTGAAAATTTATCACATGAATTACGAGGAAAATCCGCAAAATTAAGTGTAGAGGTAGCAGATCCAACAAAAGATAGATTACGAGTAGATTTTAAGCGAGGCTATGTATATAAACCAACGGACGAAGGAGTAGAGGCGTTTGAACATAATGCAGATAAGGAACCGCCTGAGACAATCACTACAGCACAGGAAAAAACAATTGAAAATGTAGAGACCCTTGCGAAAGCGGATGGACAATATATAACAACGAAAAGCACAGAAAAGTATCCATATCATCGGTTTAGTGTAAATTTGGATAGAAACATTACTGCAGAAGATTCAATTGATATTCACTGGGAAGGGAAATCACTTCTGGGACGAAAAGTATCAATCTATGTATGGAATTATGAAACATCAAAATGGGAAATAAAACAATGGAAGATTGCTAATGACGAGAAAAATTTTCCTCTTAATGCAACTGTAAAAGGGAACGAATATATTCGAAATCATCAACTTGAAGTAATGGTACAGGATGAAATCGCATCAACGAATCAATTTGATTATTCCTTTGTGTGGATGAGTGATACACAGTATTATTCTCAAAGCTATCCACAAATTTTTGATACGATGACGAAATGGATTGTGAATAATCGTCAAGCCATGAATATACGTTATGTGTTTCACACAGGTGATTTAGTTGATAAATCTTATGAACCTTATCAATGGTTAAATGCAGATAAATTTATGAACACGTTAGATGATGCTGATATGCCATATGGTGTATTAGCAGGGAATCATGATGTAAATCATAAAGATGAGGATTATAGTGAATATAGTCGATTTTTCGGTGCTGCTCGATTTGAAGATAATGCGTCTTACGGTGAATCCTACAAAGATAATCGAGGGCATTATGATTTAATTAGCGAAAAGGGACAGGATTTTATCATGCTGTATATGGGATGGGGCATCACACAGGAAGATATCGCTTGGATGAATAAAATACTCGCAAAATATCCAGAGCGTAAGGCAATTTTAAACTTCCACGAATACTTACTTGTATCTGGACAGCGTAGTCCTATTGGAAATGATATTTTTGAAGAGGTTGTTAAACCAAATAAAAATGTACTAGCTGTATTATCAGGACATTATCATGATGCAGAAACGTTAACAGATGTCATAGACGATGATGGAGATGGAAAACCCGATAGACGGGTGCATCAAATGCTTGCAGATTATCAAGGTGGTCCAGAAGGTGGACAAGGATATATGCGCCTTATGCAGATGAATCCTATTAATAATCAAATTCAAATGAAAACATACTCACCTTATTTAGATAAATATAATTTCTATGACCCAACAGAATATCCAGCAAAAGATGAATTTGTGATAGATGCAGACATTGCACCGAAAGAAAAAGAAGTATCAACAGATGCAATATCTGTAGAAGTGTATACGAATGACTCAATTGGGCATGTAGATGATGTTAAAAGTGGTGAAACAGCAAATGTTTTATGGGATAAGTTAGAAATGAAGTCTACTTACAGTTGGTATGCGGTTGTACGGGATGAATTTGAAGGCACAACACGCTCCCCATTATGGACATTTACAACACCTAAAGATAATGGCAAACATAATGGAAATAAGAAGAAATAAAAAAGGAGGTTTCTCGCTTCAAGCGAGGCCTCCTTTTTTTAGACAAATTTATACATCAAAATATCATCAATATACTGATCATCGTCAATTTTGAACTCTTTTACTTTACGACCTTCTACGACAAAGCCAGCTTTTTTATACAGTTCAATAGCTGGTTCATTGATTGAAAATACACTAAGTGAAACTTTTTCAATTAATGGATTTTCTCTTGCCCATTTGAGTAATTGCTTTAATAGTTTTGAACCGATTCCTTGTTGGCGATAGTCTTCATCAACCATCATAAAAAAGGTGCCGGTATGTTGGAGTAGTACGCGGCGTGGTGATTGGAAATACAACCAGCCGACCACTTTTTCATTTTCTTCTGCGACAAAAATAACTTCTCGTTCATTTGTTTGTTTATCTTCAATCCACAAAATTTGTTGCTCAAGTGAACGATTAAATTCCTCTAATCGTGTGACAAAATAATATGGCTCTTCTAATATTTTTCGGTGTAGCGCGAGCATTTCAGGTGCATCGCCTACCGTAGCTAAACGAATAGTCATTCTAAACAACCCCCTTATTGGCTTCATTATACAGAGAAATACATCGAATAACTAATAGAATATTCGGGTAAATAATAGCATACCGGCTTAAAAGGAGAGGATATTTGTGAATACTTCGGAACTTTTAGCACGAAATGCGAGAAAATTTGCGACGCGAGAAGCGATTGTCTGCGAGGAGCATCGCCTCACGTATGCCGAATTAAACGGCTATGTAGAAAATTTAGCACATAGTTTACATGAATTAGAAATCGGCTATCGTGATCCTGTTGTCCTGTTAATGCCAAATTCAATTGAATTTGCGATAAGTTATTTTGCGATTCAACGCGTTGGAGGTATTGTCATACCAGTCAGTGCCCATTCAACGAAATATGAAATCGAGCATATTTTGGCGCATAGTAAAGCAAAAGCTCTTATCGTTCATGATGTACTATACCCAATTGTGGGAGAGATTAATAATGTCATTTGTTTAAAAACAGGAGATGAGGCAGGAAATTTTTTGAGTATGCGTTATTTAATGTCTCATCATAAAGAAAAAACACCGTTTGAACTATCGCTAAAAGAAGATGATTTAGCAGCAATTATGTACACATCTGGTACAACAAGTGAACCAAAGGGTGTGCTTTTTAACTATCGTAATATTTTATCTGTTGCTAATATGGCAGTAATTGAATTTGAGTTAAAGCCTGAGAGTAAGGTACTTGTTTTATTATCAATGAGTCACTCGGCACCGCTGCATATGTTTTTCCTTGGTGCAATACTAGTTGGTGCTACGGTTGTAACAGCACTAGAGTATTCAAATGATTCGATGCTTGAAATCATTCAGCATGAGCGGACAACTCATTTCTTTGGGACACCGCTGACCTATCATGTCTTAGCTCGTTCTGAGCAGCTACGCTATACAGATATTTCGACGATGATTTGGTGGGCGTATGGCGGAGCACCGATGTCAAAAGCAGAAGTGGAGCTCGTTTCAGAGGCACTTGGCACACAACGGTTAGTTTGTGTATATGGTTTGACAGAAACAGGACCTAGTGGTTCCATTCTATTACCTGAAGAGCATGATAAAGGAGCTGGAAGTATTGGGAAGCGGGCGATGTTTGGTACAGAAATGCGCATTGTAAATAATCTTGGGGAAGAAGCGGCTACGGATGAGATTGGTGAAATTTGGGTTGCTGGTGAAGGTGTGATGCAAGGGTATATTGATAATCCATTAGAGACACAAGCAGTATTGCAACAAGGGTGGGTGCGTACGGGTGACCTAGCGAAGCGCGATGAGAATGGTTTTATATGGCTCGTTGATCGTACGAAAGACATTATTATTACAGGTGGACAAATTGTTTATCCTCGCGAAACGGAGGAATTATTAAATCGTATTGATGGTGTTCATGAAACAGCTGTCATAGGTGTGCCACATCCTGAATTTGGTGAGATTGTGAAAGCTTATTATGTAAGTGATGAAGGCATTGACGGCGAAACATTAGGAAATTTTGCGAATGAATTTTTAGCAACCTATAAAGTGCCTCGCCGTTACGAGCGCATTGATATTTTACCGCGCAATGCATCTGGTAAAATTTTAAAGCAAGTACTGCGTGAACGACAATAGAAAGAAGGTTTTGCAATGAAAGGATGGCTTGCTTCGATTTTGATGTATGCTTTAATTTGTGTTATAGGGCTAGCACTACTAATAATTCAAGGATATTCAATATGGTCTTGGAAGTTTTTTGTTGTACAACTATACGCCATCCCTATGTCACTTCTTGTATTAGGCTTCAATTATTGGCAATATAAAAAAGCGCCTAATAAACAAGCACTGTAATAAAAAGCATGTTTTTACTAGAATATCTTAAAAAATTGAGACACTTTCAAGGAGATAAATGCTTTGAAAGTGTTTTTTAATAGGAATAGAAAGTATTTGGCTTAAAAAGCATGAACATTAATAAAGAAACCACCTTTCTCCAGTTGTATACCGGAAAAAGATGGTTGAGTAAACATATGCAAGTTTAAACTTTAAAAATTATTTTCCCACTATTACGTGTACCTTCAAGTAAGCGATGTGCCTCTTTTACACCATCAACTGTAAATGGAAGTGTGTATGCAATTTGGTCAGCTAAACCATGTTTTTCATAGAAATCAAATAAATAAGGAATGACAATATCATTTATCATCGCTGGTGTACGTGATAGGAAAACACATTTTACATCTGGGCGGTATGAATTGTCTGGTAAAGTCGTCATGCCAACATAGGTCGCATTTTCTTTCGCTAATATTAATGCAGCATGCTCACCAGCGTTAAATAATGAAGCATCTAATACGAAATCTGCCGTTTTTCCATGTTGCTCAATAGCTTCAGGGTCACGATAATCGACGAACATATCAGCGCCAAGCTCTTTTAAGCGCGCTTCATTTTTTTACTAGCTACAGCAATGATCTTAACATCCCATTCTTGTGCAAGTTGAACTAAGAAGCTACCAACGCTACTAGAGGCACCAACAATAGCAATTGTATCGCCATCTTTTAGTGGATAAAAACCACCATGTAAGCCCCAATAAGCAGTTGAGGCTGTAGCTGAAAAGCTTCCTGCGAAGTCCAGTGGCATATCTTCAGGGATTTTAAAGACATTTTTATTATTAGCTGCTATATGCGTAGCATAGCCACCACCACTTGAACGAACGATAACCTTGTCACCAATTGCAAAGCCATCAAGTGGTTCATATAGTTCGACAATTTCTCCTTGTAGTTCATTTCAAGCGCCGCAAATCCTAAATTAACACGGTCGAGATATGAAATAATATACAGCAGTAAAATATAGGGTAATATATGCCACATTGTTTTAGTAGTTGTTATTTTTTCGATTGTTTGTTGCATCTACTTCGCCTCCATCATAGTTTTAATACAGTATACGAGTTATGGAGACGAGAATAGACCAATGATTATCACGGTTTTTTAAGTGTAAATTCATAAAAAAATAATGATTTTTAATGTTAGTAAAAGAATTGTTATACGGTATGTATACTTGCTATGGTATTTTTATCAAAATAGAAATAGGACTGTATAATAAAAAGAACATCTCTAATGTCCCAGCTGTTTACGGGCAATAGAGATGTGGCTACTATAAAATTTGTAGAGAAGACATAATTTCTTGGATGCTACCTTCTCTTGCTTGATGGCTATGCTCACCCATTAAATAAAAAAAATAATCAGGATTTTTCAATGTCTGATTTGCTTTTAAAATGTCTCGCGTTAGTAAATATTGATAAGGGTAAGGTGCAATACAGTTTTCTGCTATACGATTTGTGAATGCGGTAGGTAGCCCACGCGCTGGTTTTCCTGTATACGCTGTAATAAATGTTGTGCTATGCTCTGTGGAATTCAAAATGGCTTGTTTATAAGCGATTGGAATTTCACATTCTTTAGCAACAAGTAGTGCAGTTCCTATTTGTACGGTATCTGCACCGATGTTTAATACTTCTTGAATTTGAGTTGCTGTCATTAAGCCGCCAGCAGCAATGAGTGGAAGTGTTACTAATGGTCGTGTTTCTCTGATAAGTTGATGTAGAGGAACATAATCAAAAGGCATTTGGAAAGTACCTCTATGCCCACCTGCTTCACTACCTTGTAAAACAATCGCATCAAAGCCAGCGTGCGCAATGGCTAGCGCTTCATTTTTGGTTGTAGCCATACCAATTAAAAATACATGCTGTTTTTTTAATTTATCAATGATAGTTTGATTTGGCAGACCAAAAGTAAAGGAAATAATTTTCACATCTTCTTCTATGACAGCTTGAATTTGTTCATTGAAGTGATTTTCAAAATGTAAATTAGGGGAAGCAGTAAGATTTAGTTTAGTATAATCAGATTGCAAAGCTTCGCAGGCATTTGTGAATACTTCTTTAGATAATAAAGGGGGATTTTGTACAAATAAATTAACGCCAAAAGGTTTGACTGTTTTCATACGTATCTCTTGAATAGCTAGTTTTAATTCGGATTTTGTAGCATATCCTCCGGCAATAAAACCTAAAGCCCCTGCCTCACATGAAGCAGCAACAAAATTTGGTGTTGTAACCCCAGACATAGGAGCTTGAATAATTTTTACTTTGTCTAACATATGCGCTCACCTCATTAAAATAGATTATCTAATCTTATTACCCGATGACTTTATAAAATATACTTAGATCGTCAATCCCTTACAAGATATAGTAGAATTTTAATAAAGATAGATAATATGAAAAAGAGGTTGGGACAAAACACGTTATTTTCTTTTTTAGCGTTCGCAACGAAAAACCGGAACCGCGCCACCGCGCGGTTCCGGTTTTTCTTATGCTCATAGGAGAGGTTGTTTTTATACGTATGTCCCAGCCTCTTTTTATTTTGATATGTTTAGTTAATGTGCTTGTGCTGTTAATTCTTTATCTTTGCGACCATGCAGCAACATATACAGCACAAGTGTAACGAGAATTAATACTGCTAAGCCAATATACAATGTACCAAAGCCAACGATTGGTTCGACAAAACCAAGAATGTATGGTCCAAAGCCAAGGCCGGCATCGAGTGCGATAAAGAATGTTGAAGTTGCAAGTCCAGCGCGTGCACCTGGTGTTACTTTAAGTGCAATCGCTTGTGCACCAGACTGTAAGTTACCATAACCAGCCCCAATAATAACGGCGGCTAATAATAATAGAAATCCAGAATGTGTCACACTAAGAATGGCAAGTCCTGCTGCAAATAAAATGAAGCAAGGAACCATAATAGCATTTGAGCCTTTGGTGTCCATCAGGCGACCACTAAATGGACGTGTAACTAAAATAGCTACAGCATAAACTAAGAAGAAGAAACTTGCCGCTGCTACTAAGTCACGCTCTTCTGCAAAGAAACTAATAAAGGATAAAATGGCGGCGTATCCAAGCGACATTAAAAACGTAATAATGGCAATTGGAATCGCATTAGGTTCAATATATTGTTTTAAACTGAATTTCACTTTAGGTGCATCAGCAGCTGGTTGTAATACCGATGCTTTTTGTACACGAACTGTTAAACCAATAATAAAAGCAAGAGCTGCTAAAATAACGCAGAATAAGAAAATCGTATTATAGGACACAAGGCGCCCAAGCATAATGCCTAAAAAAGGACCGATAGCTGTACCAAGTGTTGTACTCATACTAAAGTAGCCAATGCCCTCCGCTTTACGTGCAGAAGGAATAATTTGTGCAATGATTGTGCTTGTGGCAGTAGAGGCAACACCCGCGGCAACGCCGTTTACTAAACGGAAAATAAGAAGCATCGTAATACCACCACTATGGACGAAATAAAGTGCTGTAGTGATAATAAATGCTGCTAAGCCAATCATCATAATTTTTCGTGCACCGACATTGTTAATGACGCGTCCTGCAAACAAACGGCCGACTAATGTCCCGACAATATAAATTCCTGTAGCAAGACCTGCTTGACTTGTGGTGGCATCATATTCATTTTTAGCGAATGATGCAATGGTCACCATTAGTAAATAGAAAATTAAAATGACGATGAAATTCATTAGTGAAACGATAATAAAATCCTTCGTCCATAGCTTGTCTTTTGTATGACTCACTATTTATCCCCGGCTCTCTTTATTAAATTTTGTTGAATTTGATTTAATGTCTCAATAAACATTTGTTGCTGTTCAGCATCAATACCTGTCATTGATTCCATTTCAAATCGGTCGACATATGTACGAACTTCAGCATACATCTTGCGCCCTTCATCTGTGATGAGTAATCGCTTTTTGCGCTTATCTTCATGAGAAGGCTCAACACGTGCATAGCCTATCGACACTAAGTTTTTCATAATACGTGTCACATTGGGTTTTTCAATCCCTAATAATTTAGCGATTTCGACGGATGTTAATTGATCATCCAGAATTAAATAATAAAGAACGGACCAATCTGAGCGATGAATGCCTTGTTGTTGTAAAATAGCATTTAATTGTGCCTCAAATGTGCGGTTCGTTAAAACAAGCTCATGATAGAGCGTCTGAAACATATGCATATTGTCACCTCATAAAAAAGTAGTTAACAAGATTAACTATTTTGTAGAACGTTTTTAATCATAAGAGATAAACCAATGTTTGTCAATACGCTATACTGACAAAAAGGGGGAAGTGAAATGAAAGAATTTTTAGAGGCAACAGCCATTATTGATTATGATGCACCCGTAATTCAGCAACTTGTAGCACAGTTATTTCATCAAGAGGATAGTGATGTACAAAAAGCACAGAAGGCCTTTGTATATGTACGTGATAGCATTGCGCATACATGGGATATTCAATCGAATCGTGTCACTTGCTGCGCATCAGATGTTTTCGTGTATAAGGAAGGCTTTTGCTATGCAAAATCACATTTACTAGCAGCGATATTACGTTCGCAAGGAATACCCACAGGCTTTTGCTATCAAAAATTACTGCTATTTGAAACACCGGAGCAGGGCTATTGTTTACATGGCCTAAATGCAATTTATTTAGAAAATCGCTGGATACGAGTTGATGCACGGGGAAATAAACAAGGTGTTGATGCACAGTTTTCACTTGAACGTGAGCAGTTGGCTTTTACTGTGAATTCAGCGCTTGGTGAATGGGATGATAAAACAGTTTATGCAGAGCCAAATGAGGGAGTAATTCGAGCATTAAGTAAAAACAAGGATGCTAAAAAATTGTATGTATCTGGATTACCGGTGAATTTATAAATACTATACAGGGGTATATGAAGTAATAATTATAAAAATATAAAGTTATAAAAACTTGTTTTTTTAGCATTTATATTATTTTTTATGGATAAATTATAATATTTTTTAATATACCTATATAAGGTATAGATATATTAATTGAAAAATTATAAAATCTTAATAATTTACATACCCCCTTTAGGTATGGTAGACTGAAGGTGTAAATAACAGAAGGAGGATGAGGCGCATGGAACCTGAAATGATATCATGTCGAAAAAGCCACCATCCGGAAAAAGTAAAAAAAGATTTAACGGTCCGCTTGAATCGTGCGGAAGGTCAAATCAGAGGAATCAAACGCATGATTGAAGAAGATACGTATTGTGATGATGTAATAACACAACTTGCAGCAACCCAATCAGCTTTAAACAGTGTGGCTAAAATTTTACTCGAAGGTCATTTAAAAGGTTGTGTGGTTGATCGCTTAAATGAAGGCGATGACGAAGTATTGGATGAGTTACTCGTAACATTCCAAAAATTAATGCGAAAATAGGAGGCAATTCAAATGGAAAATGTAACATTAAATGTACAAGGTATGTCATGTGGACATTGCGTGAAAGCAGTAGAAAGTAGCGTAGGGGAATTAAACGGTGTAGATTCAGTAAACGTTAATTTAGAAGCGGGTCAAGTAGCTATCGCATTTGATTCAGCAGCCGTTACATTAGATACAATTAAAGAAACAATCGACGACCAAGGTTATGATGTTGTTTAAATAAGATAGGAGAGTGGAATGTCCTCTCCTTTTTATTTTCAAAATTATATACCCCTTATAGGTATGAGGAAGGTGGAAGAAATGACACAACAACTAAAAGAAAGTAATCTTCAAATATCAGGTATGACGTGTGCAGCCTGTGCTACGCGGATTGAAAAAGGTTTAAAAAAATTAGATGGTGTGGAAGATGCGAATGTAAATCTAGCGATTGAACGTTCAACCGTCCATTATGATCCAGAAAAAATAACAGAAGAAGCTTTTGAGAAAAAAATTGAGGCGCTTGGTTATGGCGTCGTCAAAGAAAAGCAAGAGTTTGATATTACCGGCATGACATGTGCAGCTTGCTCGGCACGTATCGAAAAGGTACTAAATAAAATGGATGGTATATCAGTAGCAAATGTCAATTTGGCACTTGAACGGGCAACGGTAGAGTTTAATCCAAGTAAAGTGTCTACTGCAGATATTATTGCGCGCGTTGAAAAAATTGGTTACGGTGCGCATAAACACCAAGATGAGGCAGCTGTTGATTACCGAGAGCAAGCAATTAAAAAGCAACAATGGAAATTTATCGCGGCAGCAATACTATCATTACCACTTCTTTGGACGATGGTAGGGCATTTCTCCTTTACACAATGGATGTACGTACCTGATTTATTTATAAATCCGTGGTTTCAATTTGTGTTAGCAACCATTGTTCAATTTGCGATTGGCTATCAATTTTATGTAGGGGCATATAAAGCACTTCGAAATGGTAGTGCGAATATGGATGTGCTTGTCGTGCTTGGGACATCCGCTGCGTATTTCTATAGTGTGTATGAGGTGCTAACGATGCATGGAAATCATATGCCGCATTTGTATTTTGAAACGAGTGCAGTATTAATTACATTAATTCTGCTTGGTAAATTATTTGAAGCAAAGGCAAAAGGTCGCTCATCTGAAGCAATCAAAAAATTGATGGGACTACAAGCGAAAACAGCGATTGTTGTCCGACAAGGCGAAGAACTTGAGATTCCATTAGAAGAAGTTGTTGTTGGCGATACAATTATCGTGCGACCAGGTGAAAAAATTCCTGTAGATGGGCAGGTGCTCGAGGGACATACTACGATTGATGAATCGATGTTAACAGGTGAAAGTATGCCAGTTGATAAAACACAGGGCGACGAGTTATTTGGCGCCACAATTAATAAAAATGGTGCGATTAAAATGACCGCAACGAAAGTTGGACGTGATACAGCACTCGCACAAATCATTAAAGTCGTTGAAGATGCACAAGGTACAAAAGCACCAATCCAACGTCTAGCTGATAAAATTTCAGGTATTTTTGTACCGATTGTTGTCGGCATTGCGGTCATCACCTTTATCGTATGGTATTTATTTGTACAGCCAGGTGATTTTGTGCAAGCATTAGAAGTATTAATTGCGGTACTTGTTATTGCTTGTCCATGTGCGCTCGGTCTAGCAACACCAACATCGATTATGGCTGGTTCTGGACGTGCTGCTGAATATGGTATTTTATTCAAAGGTGGCGAATATCTCGAGCAAACGGGAGCAATTGATACGGTCGTCGTTGATAAAACGGGTACTGTCACAAATGGGGAGCCAGTTTTAACAGATGTGGTGACAACATTACCTGAAGCAGAATTTTTAGCATATGTGGCAAGTGCCGAACGAAAGTCAGAGCATCCTTTAGCACAAGCCATTGTGAATGGTGTGAAGGAGCGCGGCATCTCGTTATATGAGACACAATATTTTGAAGCGGTACCAGGATACGGTGTGCAGTCAACAATTAATGCGAAAGCGACAATTGTGGGGACAGATAAATTAATGGCTCAATATGGCATTGATGTATCATCTTCACTTTCGCAAAAGCAAGCGTTTGAAAAGCAAGGGAAAACGGCTATGCTTGTGGCAATTGATGGTGAATATGCTGGCTTGATTGCTGTAGCAGATACTGTAAAAGATACGTCAAAAGAAGCGGTAGCGCGATTACATCAAATGGGTCTCGATGTGATTATGATGACAGGTGATAATGAAGCAACTGCACAAGCGATTGCGGGTGAGGTTGGTATTAAGCAAGTAATTGCAGGTGTTTTACCAGAAGGCAAAGCAAATGAAATTGAAAAATTACAACAGCAAGGCAAAAAAGTAGCAATGGTAGGCGATGGTATCAATGACGCGCCGGCCCTTGCAACGGCAACGATTGGTATGGCGATTGGTACGGGAACAGATATTGCAATGGAAGCGGCCGATATTACATTAATTCGCGGGGATCTAAATAGTATTGCAGATGCCATCTTGATGAGTAAAAAAACAATGACAAACATCAAACAAAATTTATTTTGGGCATTTGGCTATAATACATTAGGTATTCCAATTGCGGCACTTGGATTATTAGCACCATGGGTAGCAGGTGCGGCAATGGCATTTAGTTCTGTATCGGTTGTATTAAATGCACTGAGATTACAGCGTGTGAAATTAAAATAATGAAATAAAAACAGAAATTGTGTTGACGATTTCTGTTTTTTTTGCATGCCTTTTTATTTTTGTGAAATAATGCTATAATAGAAGACGTAATTTTACGTCCTTGTAGCTCAGTAGGATAGAGCAACTCCCTCCTAAGGAGTAGGTCGCAAGTTCGATTCTTGTCAAGGACATTCCAAATCAAATAAGACATTACTATATGAAGCACTTTCAATTTTTTCTATATTACAGGTTGTGTACCGTAATAATGAATAGAATGAGTTGAAGGTGTTTTTTTGACGAGGAAAAAGAGTAGGCTGGTAGTAAAGAAGTTAGGTAGCTTATATCTTTTAAATGTTTTTTGCTAGTAGTACTATATTTCACGATAAAGTTATATAAAAAAAGCACCCTGTAAACAGGATGCTTTTGAAATCGTTAACTAAAAATTAAAGTTTTACGATGTTAGCAGCTTGAGGTCCGCGTTGGCCTTCTTCTACGTCGAATTCTACTTTTTGACCTTCTTCTAAAGATTTGAAACCTTCGCCTTGGATAGCTGAGAAGTGAGCGAATACGTCAGAACCGCCTTCAACTTCGATGAAACCGAAACCTTTGTCTGCGTTAAACCATTTTACTGTACCTTGTGTCATTTAAATGACCTCCATTTAATTATATTTAATAAGATTATAATTCCTCAAAAAGAAAAAATTCACATATTACAAAAAATACTAAATCAATCACTAGTACGCTTTGTAATAGGTGAATTAATTATTATCTTGTAAATTTCTTATTAAATATAGTATAAAGGAAAATATTACATTTGTCTACTATATTAATACATCTATAAAAAAATTAAATTAACTAAAAATATTTAGTTGATCTTCTGTAATGCCTTTGATTAATTTTAGTTCACTACGTAAAAATTTCTGTGCATGATCTAGCATTTCTTTTTCACTTGTATTTAATGCTTTTTCTTTTTTTAAACGGCTTAAGTCGCGTACAACTTCAGCACAATCTTGCATACTACCAGTTTTTACTTTAGTTGTATTTAATGTATAGCGTTGTTTCCATGGTAGTACTTCTTCAGACTGCTCGTGCTGAAATACTTGGATAATATGATTTAATTCTACAATATCTGTAACGGGACGGATATTTGAACTTAGTATTTTATCTTTAGGTATTGTAATTTGCATATTACTGATAGCCATTTCAATAACATAATATAATTGTTTTTGTCCTGATATTTCTTTTTCTTCTACTGCTTTTATTGTACCCGCACCTTGCATTGGATAAATAATGTTTTCACCAATTTGAAACATCGAATCCACCTCCGTTTATAGTCATCTATTTCATAATAACATTTAAACGTAATTTTATCAAATTTTTAATGATAGCATAAAGTTATTTTTCGTGTCAAATTATTTCTATTAAAAAATCATTGATAATAATATGGATAGAAAAAATAAGACAATTATAATAATAATTTATTAAAAATAACCTCTTATATTTTAAAATAATGCGACTTTAGAATGGATATTCAGCGTTGTACAAATGACAGGAATTTGTTATATTCAATACAAAGTGAATACGTTGGTTTTAAAAAATATTGAATTTAGTTTATAGGTAAGTAAATAGGGTATGTGGGACTGTTGGAATAGAGAAAATCAGAGGGTGAAGCTACGATGGAATTTAGTGCAAATGATGTTTATTTAACGTGCGTATTACAAAATTATGAAAATGCAATCAATCTACATATGAAGCGCTTGTCTGATTATGAGCAAAGCATTGCAGGCTATGAGCAAGATTTAAAAGAATTTAGTCTTGAAGAGCAACAAATGAATGCGGAAGCAAAAACCATTTATATTGAGTTGCAACTGTTATTAGAAGAGATGCGTGTAGATGCGGCGACATTAAAGCGTCATATTAATGAATGCCAGCAAAAGATTGAGCGTTTGAAACAAATATAATGATGAAAAGCAGGTAACATGTGGGGGCATGTTACTTGCTTTTTTCATACGATTAAATCGAACCGATAGATAAACCAATAATGAAATACAATGTTGTAATAAATCCAGCAAAGAGTAACCATAAAACTAAAAACGAACGCTTGCCTTTAATAAATACGTAAAGACTAACGCCGAAAGCTAAAAATGAAGCAGTAATACCCCAAAAATCCCACACATAGCCATTCGGTATGAGATAAAAGCTTTTTGTTAAAAAGAATAGTAGAAATAAGCTATGATAATAAAAAATACCCCAGAGTAACCCATTCATAGACCCTGCCCCTTCTGTTTTCACTATATAAAAGAAGCATAAATGTGTCAAAAATGTGTACATATTGGTTTTAGATTTATTTGTTTTGGGAAAAGATAAACAAAGCCGAGATATGAAATGATTCGTATACCCGACTTAAATGAGTAATTGGTATGGAGGGATTTTTATGAATTTAGAACGTTTACAATATAGTTTTATTAAAGAATTAGAGCGCAAAAACACAAAAATTTGTGCTGCTGATTATGGTGTTGACGTTGCAAAATTTCAACATTTTGTATATCAGCTACAAAAAGATGGCTATATTAGCAACGTACATTTAGCTCCAGAGGGCGGCTTAGATTTGAAAAAAGCAGAAATTACTTATACGGGAATGAAATACTTAGCAGAGCATTTTGAGTGGATTATGCCGTATCGTGATGTGGTTGACCGAAAAGTTTGGATTGCACAATCATAATTATAGATTATTCACGCGGTGCAACAAGCATCGCGTTTTTTTTAGTTTCACCGTATAATGAATGGACGAAGGAGAGATGAACGATGTCGATTCATGAACGTCTAAAGGCAGTGCAAGAGCCATCTTACCGAGAATTTACAAAAAAATTAATTCCGAATGAGCCAGATATTTTAGGTGTGCGTATTCCTGTGCTTCGCCAGCTAGCAAAAGAAATTATAAAAGATGAGCCGCTTACTTTTTTAGCAGAAGTAGAAAATCGCTATTTTGAAGAAACACAGCTAGAAGGCTTTGTTATTGGCATGATGAAAATGCCTGCAGAGGAACGTATTCCTTATGTGGAGGCATTTATTCCAAAAATCCGCAATTGGTCGGTATGTGATGGCTTTTGCTCAGCACTAAAAGATGCAAAAAAAAATCAAGCGCTTTACTGGGTACTTGTGGAAAAGTATGCCGCAAGTGATCAAGCGTATGATCAACGTTTTGCAGCGGTGATGATGCTCAATTATTATATTAATGACGACTACACCGAAAAAAGTTTAGCGCTATTAGATACGCTGAAGCATGATGATTATTATGTTCGTATGGGTGTCGCATGGTCAGTGTCCATGTTCTTTATTCGAAAACCGATTGAAACGATGCCATATTTACATCAGAATACATTGGATGACTGGACGTATAATAAGGCTTTATCGAAAATTACAGAGTCGCTTCGTGTATCGAAGGAAACGAAAGATCGTATTCGTGCAATGAAGCGTAAAAAGAAAGTGTATTGAACTACCCCCACTTAGCCGTTCTTGGAACGTTGCTTGAAGTGGGAGATTCCTACGAACAGTGCTTGCTTGTTTCCAGTTGCTCGAAACAGCGGCTTCACTTT
>NZ_JBHUOR010000137.1:0-63751 GCF_042686175.1 Kurthia populi
CACTTTCATTGATCAACAATCGACCAAGAAAGTGCCTCAACTGGAATACCACACAGGATGCATTTGAATGTGAAGTGGTGCAGTTAATTTGACAATCTATCTTATGTAAACAAAAAGGAGTTACCATTTAGGCAACTCCTTTTTGTTTATTATTTCGTAGGTGAATCAAAAATAATCGTCACAGGGCCATCATTTATGAGCTCGACATCCATCATCGCGCCAAAGATACCTGTGTGGACTTCTAGGCCTTCTTTACGAAGTGCTTCATTAAAGTACTCCCATAGCGGTTCGGCGTGTTCTGGACGCGATGCACCAGTAAAACTAGGACGGTTCCCCTTTTTTGTATCAGCGTAAAGCGTAAACTGCGAAATAGATAAAATCGCACCGCCATGTTGAGAAATTGACAAATTCATTTTTCCTTCGTCATCTTCCCAAATACGTGTTTTAGCAATTTTGGCTGCTAAATAATCGGCATCTGATTTTGTATCGTCATGTGTAATACCTACAAGTAATACATACCCTTTGTTGATTTGACCTGTAATTTTTCCTTCTACGGTAACCGAAGCCTCTCGACTACGTTGTAATACGACTCTCACTTGTTCTAACTCCCCTTAGTTGTTGACACGTTGTACAGAATATATATCTGGAATTTGTTTAATACGATCTACCACTTTATATAAATGTTGAATATCACGAATTTGTAATGTTAAATGAACCGTCGCAATTTTATCACGATCTGCACGGCCATTTACTGCACTAATTTGCGTTTTTGTTTCATTTACAACTTGCATAACATCTGTAATTAAAGCCGGACGATCAAAACCAGTCACTTCAATATCAACGGCATATAATTTAGTATTATTGTCAGCAAATTCCCATTCAACATCAATTAATCGTTCTTTTTCAGATGCAGCTTGTACGTTTGGACAATCTGCACGGTGAACCGATACCCCACGCCCTTTTGTAATAAAGCCTACGATATCATCGCCAGGAACCGGGCGACAACAACGTGATAAACGAATTAATAGATTTTCTAACCCTCTAACAACAACACCGGTTTCTGTTGGTTTTGTATCTTCAGGTTTATTCATTTCCTTCGTGATTTTTTGAAGCGCTTCTTGTGAATCACGTTCTTTACGAATTTTTTCTGCTAATCGATTAACCACTTGTAAAGCAGTCATGCCATTAAAACCAACTGCAGCAATTAAATCATCGGCAGATTGGTAATTAAATTTTTCACAAGCACGCTTGAAGTTTTCCGTAGTTAATACTTCATCACGATTAAAGCCTTGTTCTTCAATCTCTTTTTCAATCATTTCGCGCCCTTTATTCACATTATCTTCACGTGCTTGCTTTTTAAAGAATTGCTTAATTTTATGTTTTGCTTGTGAAGATTGTGCTAGGCTCAGCCAATCACGGCTTGGGCCAAATGATTGTTTTGATGTAATCACTTCAACAATATCGCCTGTATGCAGTGGTGTATCAAGCGGCACCATTTTGCCATTCACTTTTGCACCAATGGTACGGTTCCCAATCTCAGAGTGCACACGATAGGCAAAGTCAATTGGTACAGAGCCTGCGGGAAGCTCAAGTACGTCGCCTTTTGGTGAAAAGACGTAAACCATATCTGAGAATAAATCGAATTTTAATGATTCCATAAATTCCTCAGCATCATTGGATACATTTTGGAATTCTAAAATCTCACGGAACCACGTTAATTTGCTATCAATATCAGATTTTTCAGTCGCTGCGTTTTTACCTTCTTTATACGCCCAATGCGCCGCAACACCGTACTCTGCAATATTATGCATATCTTTTGTACGAATTTGTACTTCTAAAGGGTCCCCGTAAGGTCCAATAACCGTCGTATGTAACGATTGATATAAATTTTGTTTTGGCATGGCAATATAATCTTTAAAACGTCCTGGCATTGGTTTCCATAATGTATGGACAATCCCTAATACGGCATAACAATCTTTAATGCTATCTACAAGTACGCGAATCGCTAATAAGTCATAGATTTCATTAAATTGTTTATGCTGAGACTGCATTTTTTTATAAATACTATAAATATGCTTTGGACGTCCCGATAGGTCTGCATGAATTTCAACATCATCCAATTGGCCATGAATTTCGTCCATCACATTTTTCAAATAAGCTTCACGTTCTGTACGCTTACGTTTCATTAAATTAACAATACGATAATATTGTTGTGGGTTTAAATAACGTAATGCCGTATCTTCGAGTTCCCATTTGATTGCTGAAATCCCTAAACGATGTGCTAATGGCGCAAAAATTTCAAGTGTTTCTTTTGAAATTCGACGTTGTTTTTCTACAGGCAAATGTTTTAGCGTACGCATATTATGTAAGCGGTCTGCTAATTTAATTAAAATAACACGAATATCTTGGGCCATCGCAACAAACATTTTACGATGGTTTTCTGCTTGTTGTTCTTTTTTCGATTTATATTTGATTTTCCCTAATTTTGTGACGCCATCAACTAACATGGCTACTTCTTCACCAAATTGCGCTACTAAATCTTCACGTGTCACTTCTGTGTCTTCTACAACATCGTGTAAAAAGCCCGCAGAAACCGTTTCTGGATCCATTTGTAAATCTGCCAAAATACCTGCTACTTGTACAGGATGCACAATATACGGCTCTCCCGAACTACGGAACTGCTCCTTATGCGCCTCTCTTGCTAGCTCATATGCGCGTCGCACAAACTCGACGTGTTCCTCATTCATATAAGAAGAAAGTATGTCAAACACTTCTTCTGATGTCATTACTTGATCCTTCGCCATGTTAAGCCCACCCTATTCATAATTTTTCCGATTAGATATAAGTTCCATTTTATAAAACAATGCCTACCTTTGTAAAGCTACTACTATTGATTTATTCGTAAAATAAACTTTTAATTGAAGAAAAACACAAAAGCTACGCCAATGCGCAGCTTTTGTGCTTCATTCATCACTCAATGATTAGTATGGGTATTGCATTAATGTGAAGATATCATAGCCTTCAATTTTATCGCGACCGTGTAATTCTTCTAATTCAATTAAGAATGCACAGCCGACTACTTCGCCGCCTAATTCTTCGATTAATTGAATCGTTGCAGCAACTGTACCACCAGTAGCAAGTAAATCATCAACGATTAATACTTTTTGGCCTGGTTTGATAGCATCTTTGTGCATTGTTAATGTGTCTTTACCGTATTCTAAGCCGTAATCAGCTGAGATGACTTCACGAGGTAATTTACCAGGTTTACGTACCGGAGCAAATCCGATTTCTAATGCGTATGCTACAGGACATCCTGTAATGAAGCCACGCGCTTCAGGTCCGACGATAAGCTCTGCGCCTACTTTTTTAGCATATTCCACAATTTGGTCAGTAGCATATCGGTATGCTTTACCATTGTCCATAATTGTTGTGATATCTTTGAAAGAAATGCCTTCTTTAGGCCAATCTTGTACGATCGATACGTATTGTTTTAAATCCATTATTGTTCCTCCTCAGAAACTGTTTGATGTATTCGTTCATCAAACCACTGTCTTAAATCTTTATATGGTGCATACAACAGCGTCTTTTCTAACGCGAGTTGCTGCGTGCGCTCTTTGTAAATAGCAGCAGATGTTAAGTCTCGCTTTGGTGGGTTATCTACAATTTTAGCAAGTCCATTCTCTATTGTAACAAATTCAAGTTCAAAAAACACCTGTGTCATGAAAATTAGCATTGCTCGACTCCAACCTTTATGCTTCGCTAATGTATTCAAATTTTGGTGTAAATGGAATTCGCGACGTTTTCGTAAAAATGCGTAGTACCAGACAAATTGTTCACGTGTCGGCATTCCATCGAATAAATGTGGGTCTGATACGTAGAAATGCGCATAAATTCTTTCCAATTTTTCCAACGAAATAACGTGTTCTAATTGTTGAACATTCTGTGGCAAGTCGAGTAAAACAATAAATTTCTCGTATGCTTCTGCAGTATCTTCTTCGTCATAATATTTAATTTCCCGTGGAATAACACTCGTATAATGCGCAATTGTATCTTTACGAAATGCTAAAAATGTTGTTTGGTCTGCATCAATTTTCGCTAACCATTGTGAAATTTTATGTCCGCCACGAATATCAAAAAGCTGCCAAGCATCGGTATGCACGTCTTGTAGCATGAATTGTGGTTTACGACGACCATTCCACTCATTAATTTGAATATCCCCAGCAAATGAAATATCGATGCCTGGTGTCAGTTCATCGGCTAAATACCCTTTATGAAAACCAACAGCATCTAAATAATGGCCATTTTTCCCGATTTCCATTTTAATATGGTCTTCATTGGCACCAATTTTACGCATCGTTTTAATGGATAAGTCTCGTAAACCGTATAATGGTTTTTCAAACTCCACTCCAAATGGCGCTAATTTTTTCAAATCATCCAGTGCGTCTAAATCAATTTCTTCTACATTAAGTGGAATATCAATATTTAAAACCGGCACCAAATCTTCTTCACTTAAACAATCAAGTGCTTGTGTATGTAGACGACTGCGTAGCTCATCCACATCGGCTTGTTGCAACGTCATACCTGCGGCCATTGGGTGTCCCCCAAATGCTGGTAAAATATCACGATTTTTATCAAGTTCCACATACATATTAAAGCCTTCAATACTACGTGCCGAGCCTTTTGCAATGCCTTTTTCGCTATCTGTCGCCAGGACGATTGTTGGACGATAGTATTTTTCTACCAGACGTGATGCAACTATTCCGACAACACCCGCATTCCACCCCTCACCTGCAACGACTAACACACGAGAATTTCCTACTTCCGGAATAGTTTCAACCATATCAATGGCTTCCTCTGTAATGGCTGCAACTAAATCTTGACGCTCTTTATTACGTTCGTTTAAATAATTCGCCATATGCATGGCCTCTGTTTGTTGTTCCATCATTAAAAAGTCAACACCAGGTGCGGCATCTCCTAAGCGTCCTAGTGCATTTAAACGAGGACCAAAGCCAAAGCCGATCGTTTGTTCATCAATATCACTTAACTCTGTACCCGCAACGGTTGCTAATGCTTGGATTGCCGGTCGCGCATGATGACGCATACGTTCTAATCCTTTGATAACGAAATAACGATTTTCATCTACTAACGGAACTAAATCAGCTACTGTCCCAATCGCAACGACATCTATTAATTCCTCAGGTACGCGACCTAATAGTGCTTGAGCTACTTTAAACGCCACCCCAACACCGGCCAACTCACCAAATGGATAATTCCCCTCTGGGTGACGTGGGTGAATAATAAAGTCTGCATTCGGTAATTCTTTTCCTGGCTCATGGTGATCTGTAACAATTACATCTACACCAAGTGACTTGATAACATCAATTGGACCATTGCCTGCAATGCCATTATCGACTGTAATCAATAAGTTGGCGCCTGCTTCTGCAATTTCACGGAATAGCGCTTCATTCGGTCCATAACCATGCTCGAAGCGATTTGGAATAACGTGTTCTACAACTGCACCAAGCTGCTGTAGCGCTGTCTTCATAACCGTTGAACTTGTAATACCATCTGTATCATAATCACCGTAGACCACAATATTTTCCTGTTGCTCAATGGCACGTTGAATCCGCGCAACCGCTCCCTCTAAATCATGCAATAAATACGGATCATGAATAACTTCCTCATCTGTACGCAAGAAATCAAGTGCCTCATCTGTAGTTGTATACCCGCGTGTCACTAAAATTTTCGCTGCAAGTGCAGATAAACCCGTCCCTTGTGCAACGGCTTCCACTGCTTGCTCATCGGGCGTATGAATACGCCATTTTTTCTCCATAGTTCCCATATGCTCACTTCCTCACTATCTTTCATTATAACGACAAACATTCGTTTGGCACATAAAAAAGCTTAATGAGTATACCAGTTTAAAAACGCTTCTCCGTAAAAATAGGTAACCATTGTTGCAATAGCAATCGAGGGCGCAAAAGGAATTTCTCTCGTTGTAGATGCTCGACCTACGAAAAACCACACAAATCCACATAATGTCGCTAAAAATAACGATACGAACGCTAAAGGTAAGCCAAGTACTGCACCAATAATTGCATATAATTTCACATCGCCACCACCGATTCCACCATGTGATAGCCATGCAAATAATGCTAAAAATAAAAAAATGCTTGCACTTCCGACTATTCGCATGAATAATAGCTCAGGTTCAAATAAGCAAATGATAAAAATAACACTCCAAAAAAACAATAAAATACGATTGGGAATCAGTTGATAGTACATGTCACTCACTGAAATTGTGACAAATAATAAGACAAGAACAAAGCCTAGAAAAAAAGCATTCGATAGACCATAAACACTATATAATGCGACAACTAAAAAGCCACTAAGTACTTCAAGGAATGGTGATAATAACGGAATCGATTTCTGACAATGTCGACAGCGCCCTCGTAATAAAATATAAGATAAAATCGGAATCAATTCTACTGGCTTTAAGACAGTGTGACACTGTTCACAGCAAGAACGTCCAACGATAAAAGATTGCTTTTTCGGTAAACGATAGCCTACCACATGACAAAACGACGCAAAACAGGCAGTAATTATAAAAAGTAATACGGGCATCTAATCAGCTCCTTTTTGACAGTGTACGTGGCATCCTTTATTTTAGCGAATTTATTTTTTTACAATAATGACGAAAAAGAAGTTATTATTTAAAAACCCATTAAAAAAAACGTGCATTTGAAAATAATCATTCAAATACACGTCCTATTATTTATTTCACCGTAAATTTAATCGCAAATGGTGTAGTAATTGCTTTTGATGTTTTTGTTTTTAATTTAGTAGGATCAATCATAATCACATAATTCCCTTTTGCTAATGTTTTGGTTGTCGTTAAACGAATAGCTTTCCCGCTTGAAGCCTTCGTCAATTTAAAACCCGATACCTCTTTGCCAGCGCGGTAAATGACAACACGATTCTCTGTGAGCGTAGAAGACTTAATCGGCGTTGTAAAGCGAATCTGTGTCGTTTTCGCAGACGCCATTTTTGTTAAATTTGTCGCACTGATTTTTGTCGATTTTGTCGTAGGAGACGTTACAACCGTTTTAATTTTTTTATTGTAAGCCTTCACTAATTTCTTTTCGGGAGATGCTAAGTCACTATAAAGTGAATACAATGGCGTGAATTTTGTGCGTAAGCCAATTTTTCTACCTTCTTGAATTGCTGAAAGCCACGTTGTAATTTTATATTGATTATTACTAATAAACTGCTGTGCATCACTCTTCGTTTCAATCGCTTCATCATCTGTATCGATTGGTAAACTAGAGCCATCTGAGTCGTCTGGTGAAGGTGTTATCGGTTCATTTTCAACTGTTGGTAATTTTTCATCTGTCACAAACGCAGCCAAATTCGGTAAGCCGTTACCATATAAATCATCACGCCCTGACACACCTAAATCTTCACTATATTTTTTTAATAAAGCTTGAAGCTGTGCTGTAGTTGCTGTTGGGTATTTTTCTTTTAGTAAAGTAATCATTGCTGTAATATGAGGTGCCGCAAATGACGTACCTGAATCCACTCTTATACCGCCGGATTTTGATAGCAATCGAAGAGACTCTCCTGGCGCTACAAAATCAACGGTATCACCTACATTTGAAAAATACGAGCGCACTTTTTGTTGATCTACCGCTCCGACACCAATCACACCTGAATAGGCTGCAGGATAATCAACCGGTGCCAATGCAGATAACGAACTTTCATTGCCGCTAGCAGCAATAATGGTGACACCTGCTGCATTTGCTGCTTTAATAGCACGCTCTAAAATAGCATCGGGTTCTGCAGAGCCGAGCGACATATTTAGCACAGTAAGATTGTTTTCAATACTCCATTCTACTGCCGATAAAATTGTCGACATTTCAGCGTTGTCTCCTTCGAAAACCTTTAGACTATAAACATCGGCATTAGGTGCCAGTCCCACAACTGTATTCGTACCATCTTTTACAGAATTCGCTGTGATGATACCAGCTACTCCCGTACCATGGTTTTCTGTGTCATAAACTGTACTCTCGTCTACTGAAGTCGCTGGATTGTCTTGTACAAAGGATAAACGTGTCACATGATCCATACCTGAGACCTTAGCAACACCTGTATCAATGACTCCCACTTTTACACCATTGCCGGTTAAACCTAATGTCCAAGGGCGTGTTATCCCCGTCATTTTCGAACTCCATGATAAATTGGTAATCGATAATAAATCAGCCGTTGTATAGCGAGCAGAAGTTTCGTATGTAGTTGCATTTTTTTCGATTACTTGAATATTTGTATCTGATTTTAATATGCGCAGTGCATCATCACTAAATGTTCCTTCGATTGTTTTAAAGGCTTCGAAATCTTTTACAATAGCCGTTGCATTCTCCTCAATTGCTTGTTTACCGGCATCATTTTTATAAATAATAAAAACATCCTCATGCTCTGCTGCATGGGCAAATTGTGGTGCAGCTACTGCTAACCAAGCGGAAGCTCCAATTGTTAAACACCATTTTTTCCAATTCATCTTTCTTCTCTCCTACTCACTGAAAATTGGCCAACACGTCCATTTATTACATCTGAATTGTTCATATTGTATCATAGAGCGTCATATTCTACGTTACTTTCATATGTCATTTCAATTACATTTCTAGTAAAAAAAGCACCCTAGCTATATGCTAGAGTGCTTTTTAATGAAGCCTTAAACCATTGGCTCATCTGAACCCCATTTGCTTTCTTTTTTACTAACGTCAAGTTTGCCGCCTTGCTTTTTCATTTGGCGTACTTTAAGCACATACCAAATTTGAGCTGCGATATAGATTGATGAGTAAACACCGGTAACTAAACCGATTAATAATGCAAGTGAGAATGTTTGAATTGATGTTGCACCGAAAATCATTAGGGCAATAACAACAACTAACACCGTTACGACGGTATTCACAGAACGTGTTAATGTTTGACGTAATGATTTATTGACAATATGCGCTAAATCTTCTGCATTTTTAATAACACCAACGCGGTGAAGATTTTCTCGAATACGGTCAAATGTAACAATCGTATCATTTATCGAGTAACCGACAATCGTTAAGACTGCAGCGATAAAGGTAATGTCAACTTCGATACGGAATAAACTAAAGATCGCAATCATAAAGAATACGTCATGTAGTAATGAAATAATCGTACCGACACCCATGCGCCATTCGAAACGAACCGCAACATAAATAATAATACCAATTGCAGCGTAGACTAATGCTTTAATCGCATTTGAAACAAGCTCTGCACCAATTGTTGTCGATACAGTTGAAATGACAACTTCCGTATCATCACCGTATTGCGCTTTCATATGATCACGGAATTGTTTCACTTCGTCTTTTGAGAAATCCTCTACAAAACGTAGTACAGCTGTTTCTGATTTATCACCTGCGATTGAAATATCTTTTGGTGTTAAACCTTCTTTTTCAACTACTTTTTGAACTTCTTCCGAATTTAACGTTTGTGTTGTTTGAACTTCCACACGAGAACCAGCTGTAAAGTCGATACCTAAGTTTAATTTAAAAATACCTAGCACGATCATACCAGCTAAAATTAACACTGCTGAAAGCGCAAAGAATTTCTTACGATTATGCACAAAGTCAAAGCGGTCAAAGTGTGTTTTTAAATCAAGTGTATCAATACCTTCTGATAGCTTGTGTACTTTTTTCTTATTTACACCAAATAACCAAGGTTTATTATCTAAATAACCTGATTGAACAAGTAAGCCGAGTAATATACGTGTACCTGCAATTGCTGTAATAAAGGTTACAACAATACTAATGATTAATGTTGTGGCGAAACCTTTTACGCTACTTGTACCGAAGTAGAATAATACAGCGGCTGCAAGTAATGTCGTAATATTAGCATCAAAGATTGCTGTGAACGATGATTTAGAACCCGATTTGAAAGCTGCTTTAACAGACTTACCGACACGTAATTCCTCTTTAATACGTTCATACATGAGGATATTCGCATCGACGGCCATCCCAATCCCTAATACTAACGCGGCGATACCTGGTAGCGTCAGTACAGCATTAATCATTTCAAATACCCATAATACGATGTATGTGAAGATTGCTAATGTAATGACTGCTACTAAACCAGGTAAACGGTAAACAACTAACATAAAGATAAAGATAGCAGCAACACCGATGATACTCGCAAATACTGTGGCTTTTAATGCGTCATCACCGAATTGTGCCCCAACAGATGTTGAATACATTTCAACTAATTTCGCTGGAAGTGCACCGGCATTTAAAATACCTGCTAAATCTTTTGTTTCTTGTACAGTGAAGTTACCTGAAATTTCAACATCTGTAGTATTTAAAACTTTAGTAACTGTTGCTGCAGAAGCGTATGCTGGTTCCTCTTTTTGTGCTTCTTTTACGTAGGAATCACCTTTTTGATAATCCAACCAAATTACAAGTAAATTTTGTGGAGCGGGACGTTGTGAAATTTCAGAAGTAATATCTGCAAATTTTTGTGCGTCTTTTAATTTCAAGGTAACAATCGGTTTATTCTCTTGATTGAAAGCCGCTTTTGCGCCACCTTGTACTAAGTCATTACCGTTAAGTAATAGCTTATCATCGAAGTCACGGAACGTTAAGTTCGCTTGACTTGATAGCACTTCACGCGCTTGGTCTTGGTTTTTAACACCGGCAAGCTGTACGCGAATACGATTTTTTCCTTCAATTTGAATGCTTGGCTCAGATACACCTAATACGTTAACACGTCTAGAAATCGCATCTGCTGTTGCCTTTACATCCTCTTCCGTTACTTTACCGCCATCTTTTAGCGGTTGTACTTCATACAGAACCTCAAAGCCACCCTGTAGGTCAAGACCTAAGTTGATGTCTTTTAAGACTCCGTTAATCGTCGTGCCCATTGTTGCGAATAAAGCGATCACAATCAATAAAAAGGCCGCGATTCGGCTTCTTAATTTCATTCAAAAATCCTCCTCAAACGAATGCCACAATATGTTATAAAAATAATAACATGAAAATATTATTCTTATAAAGCATTAAGAACATATACCTATGCTCTTTTGCCATTTTCTACATAACAGCCTTATTATGAAACAGCTTGGCGTTTGTGTCAAATGACGTCAAAAAATTATGATGATTCCGCGCTATGCAGGCGCCAATAATCTTGCATCGATAAGGAAAATAAATCAGCAATTAAGCTATGGATATGAAGCTGTTCTGGTTTTTCATGCTGCCATAAATACTTCAAGCAAAATTCCCACAGCTCTTCTGGTGTAAGATGTGTCCCTTGTAATGCAAAATCTTCGCATTTCATCGATAGGACGAACGCGACTTGTTGGTACAATTCATTAAATGCGACCATGCTGAACAACCTCCTCTTACTTGAATACTATTGTTATTATACCAAGAACTCGAAACTCTCGCTCACTTCACGTAGGAATATTTCGCCAAAAAAAGAAAAGGACGCCCGTTTGGACATCCTTTTTGACTTATAACGTCGTTATTATTTTGTTAATGATACGCCTTCGCCTTCTAACACACGTTGAATCGCAGCGCGCTCAAAGCGTACTTTTGAACCATCTTCAATTGATAAAACAACTGTTGAATCGTCAATTGCTTCAACTGTACCGTGTAAGCCACCAATTGTGACAACTTTGTTACCACGTGATAAAGCATTTTGCATTTCTTGTTGTTTCTTACGTTGCTTTTGGCTCGGACGAATTAACATAAAGTACATTAATGCAATGATTACGATCATTGGTAATAAACCCATTAAATCCATTTCTATCTAGTCCCCCTTTCTATCTATACAAGAAATAATTATACAAGACTTAGAAGTTTTTTGCATTCGGTTTGTTGAAGCCATATTTTTCGAAGAACTCTTCACGGAAATCGCCTAGACGGTCTTCTCGGATTGCTTCACGCACTTGACGCATTAAGTTTTGCAAGAAATGTAAGTTATGTGTTGATGTTAAACGAATACCAAATGTTTCGTCGGCTTTAATTAAGTGACGAATGTATGCTTTTGTGTAGTTTTTACATGTGTAGCAATCGCACTCAGGATCGATTGGTGTAAAGTCTTTTGCAAATTTCGCATTTTTCACAACGACACGACCTTGACTTGTCATACATGTACCATTACGTGCAATACGTGTTGGTAGTACACAGTCAAACATATCGATACCGCGGATTGAACCATCGATTAATGAGTCTGGTGAACCAACACCCATTAAATAACGTGGTTTGTTTTCGGGCATTAATGGTGTTGTATATTCAAGCATACGGTTCATGATTGGTTTTGGTTCCCCTACAGATAAACCACCGATTGCATAGCCTGGGAAGTCCATTGCTACTAAATCACGTGCTGATTGTTTACGTAGCTCTTCGAATTCGCCACCTTGAATAATCCCAAATAAACCTTGTTCATCTGGACGTGCATGCGCTTTTAGACAGCGTTCTGCCCAGCGTGTTGTACGCTCAACAGACGCTTTCATATATTCAAATGTTGCTGGGAATGGTGGACATTCATCAAAGGCCATCATAATGTCTGAGCCTAATGCATTTTGAATTTCCATTGCTTTTTCAGGACTTAAGAACATTTTCGAACCATTTAAGTGGTTACGGAAATGCACGCCTTCTTCTGTGATTTTACGCATATCAGATAGCGAGAATACTTGGAAACCACCTGAGTCTGTTAAGATAGCACCGTCCCAGTTCATAAATTTGTGTAAGCCACCCGCTTCTTTAATTAGCTCGTGACCTGGGCGTAACCATAAATGATACGTATTTGACAGGATTATATTGGCACCCATTGCTTTAATTTCTTCTGGCGCCATTGTTTTAACTGTTGCTTGTGTACCTACTGGCATAAAAGCAGGCGTTTCAAATGAGCCGTGTGGCGTATGCACGATACCTAAGCGTGCGCCTGTTTGTTTACATTTTTTAATCAGTTCATAACGAATTGGTTGTTGAGACATGTATTAATTTCCTTTCTTTTGTGGGCGAATAAACATTGCATCACCAAAGCTGAAGAAGCGATATTTGTTTTCTACAGCGATTTTATATGCGTTTAAGACGTTTTCACGACTTGATAATGCACTAATCATCATCACAAGTGAAGATTTTGGTAAGTGGAAGTTTGTTACCATACCATCGATTGCTTTGTATTCAAAACCTGGGTAAATAAAGATTTTTGACCAACCAGATTCAGCGACAATTTCGCCATTATTATTTTGAGCGACTGTTTCAAGTGTACGTGTTGACGTTGTACCAACTGTAATAACACGACCACCATTCGCTTTTGTATCATTAATAATTTTCGCTGTATCTTCTGGAAGATTGTAAAATTCCGCGTGCATATCATGTTCTTCGATATTATCAACACTAACAGGACGGAATGTACCGATACCAACGTGAAGTGTCACGAAAGCAACTTCTACACCCTTTGCGCGGATTGCATCTAGAATTTCTTCTGTGAAATGTAGACCTGCTGTTGGTGCAGCCGCAGAACCCAACTCTTTAGAGTATACAGTCTGATAGCGCTCTTGGTCATCTAATTTCTCGTGAATGTATGGAGGAAGAGGCATTGTACCTAATTTTTCTAGAATTTCGATAAAAATTCCTTCATAGTCAAATTTAAATTTACGGCCACCATGGTCCATTTCACTTGTACATGTAGCAGTTAATAAGCCATTACCAAATGATACAACGGTACCTTCTTTAATACGTTTTGCTGGTTTTACAAGTGTTTCCCATTCATCGTTTTCAGTTTGTTTAATTAATAATACTTCGATATGTGCACCAGTGTCTTTCTTTTCACCGATTAAACGAGCTGGTAATACACGTGTGTCATTTAAAATAAGGCAATCGCCTTTTTCTAATTCGTCGACAATATGTGGGAAATGGTGATGTTCCACTTCACCTGTTTCTTTATTTAATACCATTAAACGACTCGCTGCACGATTTTCAAGTGGTACTTGCGCGATTAATTCTTCTGGTAGGTAGTAATCAAAATCTTCTAATTTCATCAGTTTGTTCCTTCTTTTCTTTAAGTTTCAGATGGGTAGCTATAGCCAAAATGCTCGTACGCTGGCGCTGTTGCCATACGTCCGCGTGGTGTACGTTGAATAAAGCCAATTTGCATTAAATACGGCTCATATACATCTTCGATCGTCATTGACTCTTCACCGATACTTGCCGCAATTGTATCAAGCCCTACAGGACCTCCGCGGAAGCGTTCAATCATCGTCTCCATCAATTTACGATCAATATGGTCAAGCCCTAATGGATCGACCTGTAAGAGCTCTAATGCTGTTTTGGATAAATCAATTGTAATGGCCCCGTCTCCAATGACCTGCGCATAATCTCGTACACGCTTTAATAGACGATTGGCAATACGTGGTGTCCCACGTGAGCGACGAGCTAATTCAACAGAAGCTTGGTCGTCAATCGCCACGTCAAATAAAGATGAACTACGTTTTACAATTTCGGCTAATGCTTCCTCATCATAATAGTCCAACCGTAATAATACACCAAAACGGTCTCGAAGTGGAGCAGATAGCGCGCCGGACCTTGTAGTTGCCCCAACTAATGTAAATGGTGGTAAATCTAGGCGTACAGAACGAGCAGTTGGCCCTTTTCCGACAACGATATCGAGACAGTAGTCTTCCATTGCAGGATAGAGTACTTCTTCGATCGAACGAGGTAGGCGATGAATTTCATCAATAAATAACACATCACCCGGCTCAAGGTCACTTAAAATGGCCGCTAAATCCCCTGGACGTTCAATAGCAGGGCCACTTGTCATGCGGATATTAACCCCCATCTCATTGGCAATAACGGCTGCTAATGTCGTTTTACCAAGTCCTGGTGGGCCATATAATAATACATGGTCTAATGACTCTTCGCGCATTTTTGCGGCTTCAATAAAGATTTTTAAATTCTTTTTTACTTTTTGTTGTCCAATATATTGTTGTAAATTTTGTGGACGTAACGATAATTCAAATGACTCATCAAAATTTGTAGCGCTTCCTGTTACGACGCGATCATCCATCGAACGTCCTCCTCTCTTATTGTTGCTTTAATAATAATTTCAGTGCTTGTTTCATATAAGCTTCTGTTGTCGTTAAATTTTCATCATCTGCTAAAATTTTCGTTACTTTTTCAAGCTCACGTTCTGAATAGCCTAATGCAGCAAGTGCTAGCATGGCTTCGTCTAATTCATGTTGATACGCATTAACGCCGAATAAAGGCAATTCATCTTCAGCACTTTTAAGGTCAATATTTTCAAGGAATTGATCGAGCTTGCCTTTTAAATCTAAAATCATTTGACGCGCTGTTTTCTTACCGACACCCGGGAATTTCACAAGGAATTTTTCATCTTCTTGCTCAATTGCTGTCACAACCGCATTTGGCGTGCCGCTTCCGACAATCGCAAGCGCGCCTTTTGGACCAATACCCGATACTTGGATTAATTTACGGAATAACTCACGCTGTTCAAGTGATGTGAAGCCAAATAATACATGCGCATCTTCGCGCACTTGTAAATGCGTAAAAACTTGTACAAGCTCTTCGCTTTGATGAAAAGCATATGGATTAGGTGTATTCAATTGATAGCCAATTCCACCTTGCTCCATCACAATATATTCTGGTGTAATACGTGTCACAACACCTTTTATGTAATCATACATGATTGTTTGCTCCTTTAAATAAAATATCCAAACACATATTCTCATTTTATCATAAACGACTCGCATTATCAGTTTTAATGCGAATCCCTAATATTTAATGGTACACTATGTATGCACATTATGCGAAACGTATTTAGAGGTGATTATTATGAAAAAATTATTAGGCGAAGAACGTCGCGCCTTTCTAATCGATTTACTAAAAACAGAGCATGCCGCAATTACAGGTACAGATTTAGCAAAACGTTCAAACGTATCACGCCAAGTTATTGTTAATGATATGGCACTACTGAAAGCACGTAATGAACCCATTATTGCCACAAGTCAGGGCTACTTATATTTTGTGCAGCCGCATGAAGAAATAGTTGAACGTCAAATTGCTAGTCATCATCGTGCTGATCAAACGGAAGAAGAATTGAATTTATTAGTTGATGCAGGTGTTACCGTTAAAGATGTGACAATTGTTCATCCAGTTTACGGTGACTTAACTGCATCCATCATGGTTTCGAGCCGCTTTGATGTCACACAATTTTTAAAACGCATGAGTGAAACTGCTGCCTCCCCGCTACTTGAATTGACAGAGGGCGCTCACCTACACACATTGACAGCCGACTCTGAAGAGAAATTAGATGCTGCTGAACAACAGTTACGCCTACATGGCTTTATCGTCGAAGACTAATAAAAAAGAGTTCGTCCTAGCAAATTGCTAAAGGCGAACTCTTTTTTTATTCAAACATATAATAGCTTCCGAGTGATTTAACAGAACAACCCAGAGCACGTAACTCTTCCATTGCTCCTTGCATCATCGGTACACGTTCATCTTCTAACACATCAACAATGAAGAAATATTCTCCTAGTTTCGTTTTAAGAGGACGAGATTCGATTTTACTCAAATTCAAACGTCTCCATGAGAACACAGATAATAATTGATGCAGTGCCCCTGGATTATCATTTGGTAATTTCACCATTAATGTTGTTTTAACTTGTTCATCATGTGTAAGTGATTCGACACGAATATTACTTTTCGATAGCACGAAAAAGCGCGTATGGTTGAAATGAAAATCATGAATATTGGATTCAACAATCGCTAAATCATATTGTGCAGCCGCTGCCTCATTGGCAATTGCTGCGACACATTCCTCTGGATGCTCTGACACATATTTGGCTGCTGCTGCTGTAGAGGAATGCGCTTCCTGCGGCACTGTACGGAAACGATAGTATAAATATTTATGACACTGCGCAAGTGCATGTGAGTGTGAATAAATATGTTCAACGTTTTCCCAGTTATCTAGCTGTGCTTTGTTAACCATCAAATGTTGTGCAATTGGAATCGCCATCTCAGCAGCTACAAATAAATTTGCTTCATGATATAAATAGTCGATTGTAAGTGGCACAATTCCTTCTAAGGCGTTTTCAATCGGCACGACAGCTAAATCTACCTGCCCTTCCGAAACAGCCTCTATACACTCAGGAATCGTTTTTACTGGAATCAACCAATCGTTTTCAAACAAACGTTTTGTTGCTAAATGCGTAAATGTACCTTCAGGGCCTAAATAGGCCACACGATTTTCCCATTCTTTTTCTGCCACGAAAATTCCCCTCTCGTTATAACGCTCCTGAACTAATAACTTCAGCTGATTCCACAAAATCTAATTTTTTAAGATTTTGTAATAAATCATCTAATTCTACGTCCATTGCCGTTACATCAAGAGATAATGTGACATTCGCTCTTCCTTGGATAGGGATCGTTTGGTGAATCGTTAACACATTACAATGCGTCTCCGTCACTGTGGAGAGCAAACGAGCTAACGTTCCTTTACGATCCTCTAATTGTAAGAAAACCGTTAAAATGCGTTCTTGCACAATAGAGTGGAAGGGAAAAACAGCATCTCGATACTTATAAAAAGCACTACGAGATAAATCGACTTCTTTTACAGCATCCCAAATTGAAGATACTGAGCCTGTTTGAAGCAAATGTTTTGCCTGCAAAGTTTTTTGCATAGCATCTGTTAATACATCTTCACGAACTAAATAGTAACGTTGATCCGCTACATTTTTCATGTCTTTCCCCCCTTATCACTAATCGACAAATTCGAATTCAAATTTCAGGATTCGTACCGTATCGCCATTTTCGATGCCATTATCGCGAAGTGCTTCATCAACACCCATACCACGCATTTGACGTGCGAAACGACGTACAGATTCTTCACGGCTGAAGTCTGTCATTTTGAATAGACGTTCAATTGTATCGCCACTTAATACGAATGCGCCATCTTCATCGCGTGATACGACGAAGTCTGGACCTTTCGCTTCGTGTTTGTATAGAACAGTAGCATCTGTTTCTTCTTCTTCAACATCATGAAGTAAGAACTCAGGTGTTACATCTAATAGCGCATCAATTTCGTAAAGTAGTTCTTGTAATCCTTGACGAGAAATAGCTGAAATTGCGAAAACTTTCGCTTCATCACCAATTTTTTTACGGAATACTTCTAAGTTTTCTTCCGCATTTGGCATGTCCATTTTGTTAGCAACAATCAGCTGAGGACGCTCAGTTAAGCGTAAGTTATATTCTTCTAACTCTTTATTGATTGTTAAGTAGTCTTCATACGGGTCGCGACCTTCCATACCACTCATGTCAATAACATGTACGATAACACGTGTACGTTCGATATGACGTAGGAACTGATGACCTAAGCCGACACCTTGTGCTGCACCTTCAATTAGACCTGGTAAATCCGCCATTGCGAATGATTTACCTTCGCCAACTTGTACCATTCCTAAGTTTGGAACGATTGTTGTGAAGTGATAAGCACCAATCTTCGGTTTTGCAGATGATACAACGGATAATAATGTTGATTTACCAACGCTTGGGAAACCAACTAAACCAACATCTGCTAAAACTTTTAACTCTAATATAACATTAAGTTCTTGTCCTGGCTCACCTTTTTCAGATAATTCTGGCGCTGGATTTGCAGGTGTCGCGAAACGAGAGTTCCCACGACCACCGCGTCCACCGCGAGCGATAATTGCTTCTTGGCCATCTTCAACTAAATCGGCAATTACTCGGCCAGTGCCTTCTTCTGTTACAACCGTACCTGGTGGAACAGGAACAACATATGGTTTCGCACCGCGACCGTGCGCGTTTTTACTCATCCCATTTTCACCGTTTTGTGCTTTGAAATGGCGTTTGAAACGGAAATCCATTAATGTACGTAAGCCTTCATCTACTTTGAAGACTAGGTCGCCACCTTTACCGCCGTCGCCACCTGCTGGGCCACCATTTGGAATAAATTTTTCGCGGCGGAACGCTACCATACCGTCCCCGCCGTCACCACCTTTTACATAAACTTTTACGTGGTCTACAAACATTGTTTAAAGTCCCTCCTTATGGGCGTAAATACTATAATACCAACGTTCTTCACAAAAAGAGGGTTCCTCTAGTTGTAACTCGGTACCTGTCAAATCAAACGAAATTGTTTTCGTTGACGTTTTCCCTATAAAATCAAATGAAATCTCAAATTCTATTTCATTCGCAAAAACATTTAATGAAAGTCGTTGTTCTACTAAAGGATCAAGTCCCTTGTAAATTGCTTGTACAGATTGCTCTAAACAATCGCGCAAAGGCTCGTCCCATGACTCTCGCGCCGTACCTTCTATATTGCAATCGATCAATATTTCTAATGATGGAAAGCGCCACGAAGCCGTGTGGAGCCATTCAATTGTTCTTTGAATACCTAATCTATTTATATTAAAGAAAGTTTGAGACGCTTCTACGATGTCACTCATCGCAGATTGAGCGGCCTCAACCCGTTCTAAATCAAGGTTCATTTTCACAAGTTGCAGCTGATTCATAAAATCATGATGAACAAAGCGCAACACCTCATTTATCGTTAATGGCCGTTCTGTCACAAGTACACGCTCCTTCGATGAGATGTTCATGTTTTTAGTATACCAATTTTCTATCAGAAATGCGTTATGAAATGTGCTGAAAAGAGATGTTTCAACAAAAAAAGGACGACTCCGCATAACGCAAGCCGTTCCATTGTCACAAAAAAAGGACTGCAACACATGCAGTCCTTTAGTGAGTGCTCTTAAATTAAGCTTCTTGAGCTACAGGGTATACGCTAACTTTTTTCTTATCGCGGCCTAAACGTTCGAATTTAACAACGCCGTCCACTTTCGCGAATAAAGTATCGTCACCACCGCGGCCTACGTTTTCACCTGGGTAAATTTTAGTACCGCGTTGACGGTATAAAATAGAACCAGCAGATGTAAATTGACCATCAGCACGTTTAGCGCCTAAGCGTTTTGACTGAGAGTCACGACCATTTTTAGTAGAACCTACACCTTTTTTAGATGAGAAGAACTGTAAATCTAAAGATACTAGTAACATATGTTCCACCTCCTACATCATTTTATATTTTAACTCGATAAAATCTCCATAACTAGCAACCATTGTATACACTTGGGTTACCATTGTTTGAAGAATAATTTGCAGTTTTGCATCGGTTTCAGTGTCCAAATCAGAAGGATCGATAACGACGGATAAAAAGCCGCCCTCATCACCTTGTTCAATGCCAGGTGTGATTTGTAATAGTTGATTGATTGCATTGACTGTACCAAAGGCAATAGCTGATGCACCCGCACAAACTAAATCACGACCAGGATCGCCAGAGTAGGCATGACCTGAAAATTCAAAGCCATATGATTTGCGTTCTTCAGTAGAATGAATCTCAACAGTAATCATATTGTCACCTCACTTATTAAGCGTTGATAGCTTCAACTACTAATTTAGTGTATGGTTGACGGTGACCTTGTTTACGACGGTAGTTCTTTTTAGCTTTAAGTTTGAAAACTGTAACTTTCTTTTGACGACCTTGTTTTTCAACTTTAGCTGTAACTGTTGCGCCTTTTACGAATGGAGCGCCCACTTTAACAGCGTCACCACCAACGAAAAGAACTTTGTCGAAAGTTACTACTTCACCAGCTTCTGCGTTGATTTTCTCAACGTAGATTTCTTGGCCAGCTTCTACTTTGATTTGTTTACCACCAGTTTCGATAATTGCGTACATAACTGCACCTCCTTAATTGACTCAGACTCGCCTTCAAGCAGTGTTTCTTAACGAAAACTTTAAAACTGTTTCAGTGCGGTTGTAGCACGGGTGCTACATAACGTTACAAATCATACCACACCACTATATTTGCGTCAAGAATAATTACAAAATAACTTTGGTCACATAACATTCAAACAATTTAAACAGAAAAAGGATCGCCTATAAAAGTGATCCTCTCTTAATAATATATCATTATTTTTTGAACATTGATTTTAGTTTCGCAAAGAATCCCGGTTTTTGTTTATCTAATGTCATAAGTGGCACAGATTCACCTAAAACGCGACGGACAATATTACGATACGCTTTTGAAGCGCCACTTGAAGGATCCATTACAATTGGCTCCCCTTTGTTTGATGAAGCAATAACATGCTCATCATCTGGGATAATCCCAATCAATTCAATTGATAGATGTGTCGTAATCTCATTCACATCAAGTGTTTCACCACGTTCCATCATTTCTGGACGAATACGGTTAATAATTAACTTCGGTGCTTCAACATTCGGTTCTTGTTCTAATAAACCAATGATACGGTCAGCATCGCGAACCGCAGAAATCTCTGGTGTTGTCACAACAATCGCTTTGTCAGCACCTGCTACAGCATTTTTATAGCCTTGTTCAATGCCAGCTGGGCAATCGATTAAAACAAAATCAAATTCTTGTTTCAAACCATCGATAAGTTCTTTCATTTGTTGCGGTGTCACAGATGTTTTATCGGAAGTTTGAGCTGCTGGTAATAGGAATAATAATTCATCAAAGCGTTTGTCTTTCACAAGCGCCTGGTGAACTTTACAACGACCTTCAACAACATCCACTAAGTCATAAATAATACGGTTTTCTAAACCTAAAATAACATCTAGGTTTCGTAAACCAATATCTGTATCGACTAGGCAAACTTTTTTCCCTTGAAGCGCCAATGCAGTACCTAAATTTGCAGAGGTTGTTGTTTTACCAACGCCTCCTTTACCAGAAGTAATTACAATAGCTTCCCCCACATTAGCTTCCTCCTTTAAACGTTGCCAAATTCGGTCTTATATTACGTAAATTTTGTAGACGATCAATGACAATATGTCCATTGTCATGTAAATAAGCACATTCCATTTCTGGTTGCTCCGATAAAATCGTCGTTTCATTCGTCATAATTTCAATGACATCATCGACCATTAAATGCGTTGCTTCGAGCCAAGAAGCAACAATCACTGCTTCGCGATTGCCCCCCTTACCTGCATGTACAATGCCCTTCACACGTCCTAGTACGAATATACTACCTGTTGCTTCCACGCGCCCGTTCGGATTAACGTCGCCAATAACAACGACATCTCCTTCAATCTTCAATACTTGGCCGGAGCGCACGATACCAATATATGTAGAAGATTGATGCTTTAACACTCGCTGATTGCTTTCTTCAACAGTTAAAACATCACTCTTGATTTTGGAAACAGTCACATGCTGGGTTTCTTCTACAGCTTGCAATAACTGTTTGAGTTTTTCATGTGTACAATAGCGGTTTCCTAGATGAATCTGTACATCTAAATGTTCATCATCGTCATGCTGCGTTACTACTTTCGTTGACTGTAAAGCATCTAGTAAATCTGCAAATCCGCATTGGTCATCCAGTTTCAGCACTAGGCCTTCTTTAGTCCCCTTCATTGTTACTAGTTGCTTTGTTGCCAAACTTATACACCTCTTATTTTATAATTTATAAAATGGAGCGATTTGCTCGCTGATAAGAACGATATTCTAGTAAATATTTAAAGCCGCCACCTAATAAGGCAAGGAAGATTACATTCGCAATCATCGTTGGGATTAGACGCGTATTTAAAAACTGTGCAAATGATATATCTGTAAAGCCAATCAATGCAAAGAATTGATACAGCGCTACTTCTATAATCGCAATTAACACCAATGACAAAGTTGTTGTCACTACTAGATGTTGATGTATATATTTTACTGTAGAACCAGCAATAAAACAAATAAATGGATATAAAAACGTATAAAGCCCTATGATATCGATATAAACAATATCATTAATCAGACCAAAAATGAGCCCGTAAATCATCGCTTTTTTACGGTCATAATAAATAGCCATAAAAATTAAAAACAAAATTAGAAAACGTGGCACTAAATAAATCAAATGACCTTGCCACTCAATTGGTGAAAATAGAGAAAACTCGGTTTCAGCAAAGAAAAGCACGATAACGACAGCTGGAATGAGATAACGTACCATTAGTTCCCAGCTCCTGCTGTGTTATCTATTGTTGCATCTTCTGCTTTGTTTGTATTGTTACCATCGACACCATCAACAGTAGTTGTAGCACGTTTCGCAATAACAACATGATCAATCATTGAGAAGTCTGCAGCTGGTTTAACATAGGCTAATTTCGTTAAGCCAAAGTCATCTGTTGTTACTTTTGTTACTTCCCCAATTAAAACACCTTTAGGGAAAATGCCACCAAGTCCAGATGTTGTGACTTTATCGCCTTTTTTCACTGAAAGCTCTGAATCAACACGTTTTAAAATAAGTTCGCCACGCTTACGATCATAGCCTTCAATTAAACCATTTGTTTCTTTTTTCTTATTTGCAATCGTTGCTGAAACACGATAATTCGTATTGCTTGTAGACAATAACTCAACTTCTGATGTTTGTGGTGTTGTTTGAACAACTTTACCAATTAAACCTTGGGAAGTAATAACGGCCATGTTTACTTTAACACCATCCGTAGAACCTTGGTTTAAAATCAATTTTTCTTCCCATTGGTCCGGATTACGAGCAATAACATTTGCTTGAATTGGATCATATTTGCGGAGGCTCGTTTGTTTACCAGCAAGCTTTTGTAATCGCTTGTTTTCAACATTTAATTCTTTCACCTCTGCTTGTAATGAGCCGAATTCTTCCAAGCGCGATTTTAAACGTTTATTTTCTTCATAAGTGTTAATCATCGCATCGATATCTTTAATAAATCCTGTAACATAATTAGTTGGCTTTGCAACAATTGATTGCGCAAAGCCAACAGTATCTTTTACGATTTTTTCAGGTAGCGATGCGTTTTGTCGATCGCGTAAGGATAAGCCGATTAATGCCACGAGTAAGATTACACCAATTATTAGAAAAATAACTTTTTTTCTGTTTAAAAATTGTGGCATTACTTAAACCTCCTTATTTCGTTTGATGACGCTTCATTAAGTCAATATGCTCTAATGCCATACCTGTACCTGTTGCTACACAATCTAAAGGATCTTCTGCGATAAATACTGGCATGTTTGTTTCGTCACTAATGACTTTATCTAAGTTTTTAAGAAGTGCGCCACCGCCTGTTAAGACGATACCACGTTCCATAACGTCAGCAGATAATTCTGGTGGAGTTTGTTCTAATGTTTTCTTAACGCCATCAATAATTGCTAAAATTGATTCACGTAATGCATCAACGATTTCAATTGAAGAAATTTCGATTGTTTTTGGAAGACCTGTCACTAAATCGCGACCACGGATATCCATTTTTTCTTCTGGCATACCTTCTGAAGATGCAGAACCGATTTCCATTTTGATAGCTTCAGAAGTACGTTCACCAATTGTTAAGTTATATTGTTTGCGAATGTATGCAACGATTGCTTGGTCCATTGCGTCACCAGCAACACGCACAGATTCACTTGTTACGATACCACCTAATGAAATAACAGCTACTTCTGTCGTACCACCACCGATATCAACTACCATTGAGCCAGTAGGTTCCCAAACGGGTAAGTTCGCACCAATTGACGCTGCAAATGGCTCTTCGATTGTGAATGCATCTTTTGCACCCGCTTGACGAGCTGCATCGATAACCGCACGTTGTTCAACTGATGTAATTCCATAAGGTACACAAATCATTACATTTGGTTTTTTGAAGTTACTACCTGAAGCTTTCATTGCCTCTTTTAAATAATAACTAATCATTGTTGTTGTAATTTCAAAATCTGCAATAACGCCATCTTTCATTGGGCGAATTGCTACGATTGATCCTGGTGTACGACCAATCATATTTTTTGCATCGTTACCAACTGCTACGATTTCACCTGTTTGTGTATTCTTTGCTACTACTGATGGTTCGCGTAAAACGATCCCTTTTCCTTTAATAAATACCAATGTATTCGCTGTGCCGAGGTCAATACCGACATCTTTTCCACCTAATCCAAACACTTTTGTTCTTCCTTTCTCTAAAGCTGTTACTTTTAACTAGCTATCTTAAAATCATACGTTTCATTATAACGAAAAATGCTGAAAAATTACAGTCTTTACATAAAACCTTTCTCTTTTAAGCTAATAAATTGATGATCACCTATAATCACGTGGTCTAAAAGCTCAATTCCTAACACTTCGCCGGCATGCTGAATCCTTTTGGTAACGTCGATGTCTTCGGAGCTAGGAGTTGGGTTTCCTGATGGATGATTGTGCGCACAAATAATCGATGCTGCGGAACGTTTCACTGCTTCACGAAAAATTTCACGTGGATGGACAATACTCGCATTTAAGCTGCCCATAAAAATTGTTTGTTTATGAATCACCTGATTTTTAACGTTTAAATAAAGCACCACAAAGTGTTCCTGCTTTAAATTCGTCATATCGGACATTAAAAGTGTGGCCGCATCATCGGGTGTACGAATCGTCCAGCGATTCTGTACTTGCTTTGCCGAAACACGTCTTCCCAGTTCAATCGCCGCTAAAAGTTCGATTGCTTTTACTTCTCCAATACCATTGATTTCAATTAATTCTTCAATTGTTGCCTCTTTTATATCGTGAAGGTGTTCAAAATGTGTCAACACATTGGCCGCAAGCTGAGTTACCGAAAGATTTTTAATACCTACGCGAAAAATAATCGCTAACAGCTCTTGATTTGTAAGCTGTTGCGCGCCATTTTGACGTAGCCGTTCGCGCGGACGATCGATTGCATGAGCATCACGAATCATCATTGCGTAACCCCCACATCAAGCAAGTTCTTCACGTAATATTGCGTATGTTTTAACACTTCATTTATATCTTGCACTCCATCAATTATAAATGACGTTGATTCTCCTAATATATTATAACCAATATTATATAAAAAAGGTTTCCGATAACGAATATATTTTGTAATATTTTTTGAATCTTCTTGTGTATAGAATATTAATTCAACAGTTTTGAATATTTCTGCACTCCAAATAGCTAAGGCGACTGTGATTTTATTGCATTTCACGGATTGCTCTACCGCTGAAATGATCGACAAAGCAACCTCTCCTTTTTTCCTTGTTGGTGCAAGCTGTACAAGTTGATGCACAGCTCTCGTATAAGCATCCTCAAATGTAATATCCGAAAATCGAATATAGCGTCCATATACTGGTTCAAATCGATAAGCTAGTGTACGTAATATGGTTTCACTAAATGGCTGGGGATTGATTAAGTACAACATATTTAACGCCTCCTTTTCGTTATCATACGAAAAGATTGGCTGTCATGAAAAAACCTTATACTAATCAATCGCTTTTAAAAGTGCGTCATCAGTCAATAAAGACAGCGATTTCAAAACATTTCTTAAAAATCTACTAAAAAAACAAGTTGTTCAGCTGTTCTATAAAATTCCATAAAAAAAGGAATCGTCCATTTGAATGATTCCTTTTGGTGATATTTATTTTGTTGTATCTTTTGTTGTATCTTCTGTTGCTTCATCTTTCGGTTCTTCATTTGTTGTTTGTGCCGCTTCATCAACAGGCACTTCATAATAAAATGTTGTTACTTGAATTTTAGCTGCAACAATATCTTCAGATGTTGCATCTTCTGTATCAGGTGCTTCAAATTTTACTTTTTCAACATTATAAACACGGTTTGCATTTTCAAGTTGATCGATAAAATTGCGGACATCTGATTCTGAGTAGCCACTAACTGCTAATTGCATCGTAATCATTTTCGTATATTTTGGTAATGTGCTCTCAGGAACTGAAGATACAGGTTTTTCTTCCACTGCATAAGCTGATTTTTCCTCTGCTTCTGTTAGCGCTGTTGTTACTTGCGCTTGTTTAGCTACTTCACTTTGTGCATCATAGGCATTGAAGTTAAAGTTCGTAATTTGTGTTGCACTTGCTGATTCAGCAGCTTGTAAATCATCAACTAATGTATCCATATTGGCACCATTCGGAATTTTTTTACCTGCTTCTGTTGTATCAGATGGTTTGATAGGTTGTTGTAAATCTGCTAATTGTGTTTTAGCTGTTTGTAATTCGGTTTTTTGAACAGCAACCTTCTCATTTATTGCATCACGTTTATCCATTTGTGGCTTTAACATGTAGTAATATAACGACAATGCGATAACAGCAGCTACGATAACGATAAGTGCATAAAGTAGGGGTTGTTTAGATGTCTTTGTATTTTCCATTAGTTAGACCCCTCCTTATTTTGTTGTGCTTGTTGTAGCTTTTCTTTATTAAGCGTGATATTAAACACTGCTTGATAGCGTGCAGTAGATGAAATTTCGGGTTTTGATGCTAAATCATCTTCTGCTACTGGTGTATAAGCTGCTACTTTTTCCATGTCAACAGCAGTAAATACATCTGTGTTTTGTGCTAATGTTTTTTGATATTTTGTAGCATCTTGTAAAGTTGAAAAGTTCATTTTTAGTTGCATACCCTTTTCATCGTATGTGATACCAGTAAGTGCTGCACTGCTACCACCGTCTTTTAGCAAAGCGGTAAATACTGGTGTTAATGATAATTTTTCTTCTTTCGCAAATGCTACTGCTTCTTTTAAGATAACTTCTGATTTGCGTTGTTCTTCTTCAATTTTTTCTGATGCATGATCGATTTCTGTTGCAAGCTTTTGACTTTGTTTTTCGGCATCTTGAATATCATTATGTACTAAAAAATAATTGATACCAAAGAACAATGCGATTACTACTACAACAAAAATACTCAGACCGAGTACCGGATTTTTCTTTTTCGGCTTCTCAGCTCTTTGCTGTGCTTCTTCTTGAGCCATGACGAATCCCTTCCTTTTCAATATTCTTCTCAGGCGTGTTACACATACGTTAACTACATTTGTTAATAATACAAATAACACAGCCGTTTTTCAAATGTTTTCCTGTTTACGTTTAGGTTTCCACGAGATAATTGCCAACTTTGATAATACTGCTTTATACACTATCTCACAACAAAAAAATAAATTTTTCCTTTTCAAATTTTACCTTAATCACTTATCATAGTAGTTTAGAATCGTTTTGTTGGTTCAGAAATAACAAAATAAGTTGTTTAACGCTTTAAAAACGCTTATCATTAAAGCGTTAACGTCAGGCTACTTTCGCAATAGAAAGAAGGGTACATAAATGGAAGGAAAAATGACTAGAATACTAGCGGTTATCCTACTAGCACTGGTCTTTGTATTCGTTGTTGTCCATCATAATCAAACGATTTCGGCACACGATAAAGAAGTGGCTAGCTATGCTGATGCAACGGCTGATGCTGACCGTGAGCTTACAACTATGAACAAAAAAGCAACACAGTATCACGCGGTCTACCAATTAGAAGCATTGCAGGCACTTGGTTATGAGCGTGTCCTTGATTATGCTAATAATGAAGTGACAATGGCGCGCATTGAAGCAGCAAAGGACCGCACATATGCCGTAACATTAAAACCGAGTAATGCTGAAGGGTTATCTCGTGCAATTGTGACGGTTTACGATGGCCAAAGTAACACATTAAATCTAACAAAATTAACTGAAAAAACAAAGATTGAAACCGTGATTTCTTGGAAAAACGGTTATTAATATGCGGTAAGAGGTGACTACAAGAACATGAAGAATATGAAAAAAAGTTCTCTCGCTTTGCTTATAGCGGCAACCGCCATTATTATTTGTGCTATTGCCTTTTTATTTATTGAGCAATCCAATGCGAAAGAACAAGCAAAAAAAATGGAAGCTCTCGATACGGCTTCACGAAATATTGCAGAGGCTGGGCTTAAAACAACGCGTGCAGAGCTGCAACAGCTCGTTGAACAAGCCTATGATGAAACGATGACACGCTACGACGCTTTATCCGCTACAGATAAAAAAGGATTTGAAGTCGATAAAATGTTTTATGCACGCGCAGAAGCATTATTAGCTGATCATGTAAATCAAACGATCACATCTACTGATTTTGATTTAGTACGCGGTGAACAACCAACAGCTGAAACCATTTTAAGTCATGTAGACGGCGAGCACTACACATTAACGGCTACAGGTAAAATTGCACAAACAACCGCAACCGTTACACAAGACTACACATTGTCGTTAAAAGTACCCGTTTCTAAAACGACAGATCGTTATCATTATCAATATGCCGTACATGCCACAAATCAAATTGTTGTACAAAAAGGGTCAAAAGTGGTCGGCAATTTAGCAACAGCTAAAACAAGTGATATTACGGTGGATAGCGCGAGCTGCCAATACTTACAAAATGGCAGTGGCTATTATGATGAATGTTATAACGACGGGAATACAGATGCTTCCCCGCTGAAAATGCGTAATGCACAAAGCTTCAAAACGTATTTACCATCATTCCCTAAAAAAGATTTAGAAGCATTTGACGCACTTCCAATTCCAGCTGAAAACTTATACTTACCAATTCCTGAAGCAGATCAATACAATGAAGTGACAGAAGAGGATGGAACGATTCGTAAAGTGAAGAAAACCGAGGCTGAGTTAGAGCTACTGAAGAAATATTATTATAAAGATGGCGTGTTAACGATGAATAGCATGACACAAGAAATGTTTACACCAACTGAACCATTTAGTTTTAGTGAATCAGAAGTGCATATTCGCGAACTAACAGTGGACGGTATTAATGCAGTCATTGATATTGGTGATAGTGACCAAGTTGTTCGCGCAGATCGTGTAAATCTTCAAAACGGTGCAACGCTAACAATTAAAGGTGCTGGTTCATTCAAGCTGTATACGAAAAACTTCGGCATGACAAACGGTGAAATCACCGCAGCGGATAAAGCGTCGATTGAAACATATCTTGATGGCAAAGAAGCCATTACCTTTGACGATACATTCAAAGCGCCTGGTTTATTGTATGTGCGCGCAGCTCACGTAACATTACCTACAACTGGTGGATTTGAAGGTAATATTATTACAGGTGCGAAACGCTTAACATTAAATGGTGTCGACAATAAAACAAAACAACTTATTTTAGCACCTAAAGCAACCGTGTCATTAAAAAATAATACGGTGTTTAACGGCGCCATTATTGCAAAAAATGTTTATATGGAGGAATCCACACTGATTTTTGCCAAACCGGAAGATCAGATTCCCATTCCATTAGCAGTTGAACAATTTGATACACCAATTCAGCTTGTACAAGTTGGCAATGTAGCCACAAAATAAAGTTCGCAACAAAAAGAGGGAATCGTGCTAAAACACGACTCCCTCTTTTTTTATGCTCATTTCCCCAATTGGCTATGTCTTTTTGATATTGATTTACTGTGCACGAAATACTTCTTGCAGTGTATGTCGCCACTGTGCTAATAAATAAAGTGAGCCCGTCATAATGACAATGCCTGGCTCTTTACGTTTCTCAAGTACTGCTTCGAGTGCATTGCCGGATACATGCTTATTCGTTGCTTGGCTATGTGCTAAAAGTTGCTCAGCAGGCATTAGACGATGTTGTTCACGTTCTACTTCAACAAACGTAAAGTCATCACATACTTGCTCGAGCTCACGTAATACTCCGTCTACATCTTTATCTCTTAAAATCCCCATAACAATGTGAATTGGTGTATTTGGATATAAATCAGTAATTGTTTTACGCAGGGACGCTGCACTTGCTGGGTTATGTGCGCCGTCTAAAAATACATTTTTACTTAATTGCTCGAAACGTCCAGCCACGGTTGCTTTCGCAATCGCTTGGCGCACTAAGTCTTCATGAATCGTGCGTGATAATTTTTGCGCGATTTCGATAAAGGCTGTAATCGCTAATGCCATATTATGACGTTGATGTGCCCCTTTTAAATTACGTGTTAAATCATTTATTTCTAATAAGCCTTGTACATATGTGTCGCCAATCAGCGCTTCAAAATCTTCTCCATCGACACGCAGTATCACCTCTTGCTTAATGGCTTCTTCTTGTACAACATTAAAAGCCTCTTGTGGCAATTCACCGATGACTGCGACGGCATTTGGTTTCAAAATGCCGGCTTTATGGTACGCAATTTTTGCGAGCGTATCCCCGAGGAAATTCGTATGTTCAAGCGCAATGCTTGGAATGATCGAAACAATCGGACGAACCACATTTGTACTATCAAAGCGGCCACCCATACCCGCTTCAATAATCGCAATATCTGGCTTGTACATTTTACACGCTATAAAAGCAGCTGCTGTCAATAATTCAAAGTCTGTGAGCAATCCACTAACACCTGCTGCTTTTAATTCCTTAAAAATAGCATCCATTTGAAACGGCGCAAGTGGGCCATTATTAATTTTAATTTGGTCATGTACATCTTCTATGCAAGGTGATGTAAACGTCATCGTTTTCAAATCATGTGCACGGCAAATCGCTTCTAGCATCGCAATTGTTGAACCTTTCCCATTCGTCCCTGCCACATGGACTACTGGCACACTTAGTTCTGGATGACCGAGCATCTCCATCGCCTGTTCAATTGCTTCGAGCCCCGGTTTAATCTCGTCACTACTCTCTACATTAAAACGTTCTTTATAGCTATCAAAAGCTGGTATCATAAGCTCTCCCCCTTGCTATTCAATTCAATTTATTCATGCTACACTCTATTATATACCATTTCTCGTTGGAGGCTTTAATCGTGAAAAAAACTTGCTGGATTATTTACAATGGTAGTCTTGTGGCCGATAAATTTCTTGACCAAGCTCGCTTAATGGCAGAAGCTTGTACACACCACAATGTCGAACCCATTATTTATAAAAACTATGAAATCCCGATGACGTTACATGCGCCACTGGAGGTCAAACCTGATTTTGTTATTTTTTTAGATAAGGACATTTTATTAGCTACTTATTTGAAAAATCAGGGTATCCCGATATTTAATGACCCGGATGTGATTGAAACATGCGACAACAAAGCCAAACAATACATTCAATTAGCACAGGCACATATCCCGATGCCAAAAACAATCGTGGCGCCAAAAGTGTATCCTAAATTCACAATCCGTGATAGTGGTTATTTTGAAGGCGTACTTAATACACTTGGTCTACCAATGATTATTAAAGAAGGTCATGGCTCATTTGGCATGAAGGTTTATTTAATTGAAACGGCCGAGCAATTTTTTGAAAAAGTCGAGAGCCTGCGCGGTGTTGATTTCGTATTCCAAGAATTTATTGCATCAAGTAAAGGACGCGACATTCGTGTCAATACGATTGGAAATGAGGTCGTAGCCGCAATGTATCGTCATTCTGAAACGGATTTCCGTGCAAATGTTACAAACGGTGGCACCGCAGAAACGGTCGTCTTAACTACTGCGCAAAAAGACCTTGCATTACGTGCTGCAAAAGCCGTTGGTGCAGCCTTCGCTGGGGTCGATTTATTATTCGGTCCACACGAAGAACCGATTGTTTGTGAAGTAAATGCCGCAAGTCATATCCGCAATATTTACAACGTAACGGGCATCAATGTAGGTGACCGCTTCGTTGAATACATCTTACATGAACTGGAGGCTAGCCATGAAGCAGGCGTATCTTCTTTATAGTGAATCTGATGCAGCAAAAAATCAGTCGTTTATTGAACATCTGCAACAAACTGGATTGCAACATGATGTAACGCTCACATTACTAATTGAAGAACAGCATGATATTATCAAAGCTACAAAGGATGCCTTATTTATTTGGAACCGCACACGAAATGCTGAGCTTGCAAAGCAATTAGAGCAGCTTGGGCGTCGTGTCGTCAATCGTAGCGAGGTCAACCATATTGCAAATGATAAGCTACGCGCGATGCAACTAGCCATCTTACAAGGTATTCCGACCGTACCACGTGTTCTTGAGCAACGTCTGACAGCAGATGACTTCCCTATTATCGTCAAATCAACCGGTGGTCATGGTGGTAACGAGGTCTTTAAATGCGATACCCTGGAACAATTTAAAACGGCAAAAGAAAAGCTGACAACCTATTTAATTGAACCTTATATCGAAACAAATGCTAGTGATGTACGTGTTTGGATGATTGGCGAAGATATTATTGGTGCTGTAAAGCGCATCGGTGCCCCAGGGGATTTTCGTTCGAACTATACACTTGGCGGCTCGATTGAAAAATTTGACTTAACAGCTGAACAGCGTACGTACGTGCAGCGTATTCAAAAAGCGATTAAGAGTGATTATATCGGCATCGACTTTTTACATGTGACGCATGATCAGTTATTATTCAATGAAATGGAAGACCCTGTTGGTGCAAGGTCATACTACGAGCTCTTTGATAAAGATTTAACTGAGCTGTTATGGCAACATTTATTAAAATAAAAAAAGCGGACACCTTTAACGGGTGCCCGCTTTTTTTGTCTTACATTTCTTTTAATTCAGCGATACGTTTTTGAACCGTTGCTTGTTTTTCCAAGTAATCAGCTTCTTTTTCGCGCTCTTTCGCCACAACTGCATCTGGTGCACTTGCTACGAATTTTTCATTGTTTAATTTACCTTGAACACGTTTTACTTCTTTATTCCATTTGTCTAATTCTTTTTCAAGACGAGCAACCTCATCTTCAATATTAATTAAACCTTTTAATGGTAAGAATAGCTCTGCGCCTGAAACAACAGCTGACATTGTTTTACCTTCTGGCTCTACATTTAAGCCTACTGTTAATGTTTCTGGGTTACAGAATTTTTCAATATACGATTTATTCGCTTCAAGTACAGCAAGCTCTGCTTCTGTTTTAGCAGAGATGAACATTGGTACTTGTTTGCTCATTGGTGTATTTACTTCCGCACGAATGTTACGTACTGCGTGGATAATGTCCATTAGCAGTTGCATGTTTTTCGCTTCTTCTTCGAAGTGAAGATCTTCACGAACTGTTGGCCATGCTGCATTGACGATTGTTTCGCCTTCGTGTGGTAAGTGTTGCCAAATTTCTTCTGTGATAAATGGCATTAATGGGTGTAATAGACGCATTGTATTGTCTAATACGTATGCTAATACGGAACGCGTTGTTTTCTTCGCTGCTTCATCTTCACCGTATAATGGTAATTTCGCCATTTCGATGTACCATGAACAGAAGTCATCCCAGATGAAGTTGTTTAAGTAACGGCCTACTTCACCAAATTCGTATTTATCAGCAAGCTCTGTTACTTTTTCGATTGTGTCATTTAAGCGTGTTAAAATCCATTTATCTGCTACTGATTTTTCACCTGTTAAATCGATTTCGTCATAAGTCATGCCATCCATGTTCATTAATGCGAAACGAGAGGCATTCCAAATTTTATTTGAGAAGTTCCAAATAGCTTCTACTTTTTCAGTTGTGTAACGTAAATCTTGACCTGGAGATGAACCAGTTGCTAAGAAGAAACGTAATGAATCCGCACCGTACTCAGCAATAACGTCCATTGGGTCAACACCGTTACCAAGTGATTTTGACATTTTGCGTCCTTCGCCATCACGTACTAAACCGTGGATTAACACATCTTCAAATGGACGTTCGCCTGTGAATTCAAGTGATTGGAAAATCATACGAGAAACCCAGAAGAAAATAATGTCATAACCTGTTACAAGTGCACCTGTTGGGAAGTAGCGTTTGAAATCATCTGCTTCCTCATCAGGCCAGCCCATTGTAGAGAATGGCCATAATGCAGATGAGAACCATGTATCTAATACGTCTTGGTCGCGTGTCCAGTTTTCTTCGTCTGCAGGTGCTTCTTTCCCTACATACAATTCGCCTGTTTCGTTATGATACCAAGCTGGAATTTGGTGACCCCACCATAATTGACGAGAAATACACCAGTCATGAACATTTTCCATCCAACGTGTATACGTGTTTTCAAAACGTTGTGGTACGAAGTTTACTTTTTCATTTTCTTTTTGTTGAAGCGCTAATGCTTCTTTCGCAAGTGGTTCCATTTTTACGAACCATTGTTTAGAAAGATAAGGCTCAACTACTGCGCCAGAACGTTCTGAGTGACCTACTGAGTGTAAGTGGTCTACGATTTTAATTAATACGCCTTGTTCTTGTAAATCTTTTACGATTTCTTTACGGCATTCAAAACGATCCATACCAGCATATTTGCCCGCTTTTTCATTCATTGTACCGTCGCCATTCATAACCATGATGCGTTCTAAGTCATGGCGGTTACCTACTTCAAAGTCATTCGGGTCATGCGCTGGTGTCATTTTTACAACACCTGTACCGAATTCCATATCTACATAGTCATCTGCAACGATTGGTAATTCGCGGCCTACGATTGGTAGGATAGCTGTTTTACCAACTAAGTGTGCATAGCGTTCGTCGTTAGGGTTTACAGCGATACCTGAGTCACCAAGCATTGTTTCTGGACGAGTTGTCGCGATTTCAACTTTTTCGTCGCTATCTTTAATTTGATATTCCATGTGGTAGAAAGCACCTTGAACATCTTTGTAAATTACTTCGATGTCAGATAATGCTGTTTGTGCTGCTGGGTCCCAGTTGATGATGCGTTCGCCGCGGTAGATTAAGCCTTTTTCGTAAAGTTTTACGAATACTTCTTTAACCGCATCTGATAACCCATCATCTAATGTGAAGCGTTCACGTGAGTAATCAAGTGCTAAGCCTAATTTAGACCATTGTGAACGGATTGTAGACGCATATTCTTCTTTCCATTCCCATGTTTTTTCTAGGAATTTTTCACGTCCAAGGTCATAACGTGAAATGCCTTGTTCGCGTAATTTCGCTTCAACTTTTGCTTGTGTTGCGATACCAGCATGGTCCATACCTGGTAACCATAATGCATCGTAACCTTGCATACGTTTCATACGAATTAAAATATCTTGTAATGTTGTATCCCAAGCGTGACCTAAGTGTAATTTACCAGTTACGTTTGGTGGTGGAATGACGATTGAATAAGGCTCTTTACCACTTTCTGGTTGTGCTTTAAAACAATCTTTTTGTAGCCACCATTCATAACGACCGTCTTCGATAGCTTTTGGGTCGTATTTCGTTGGCATTGAAATGTTTTGTTGTTCTGTCATGAGTACGCCTCCTAATTTTGTGCATAAAAAAAATCCCCATCAATCCTTAACATAAGGACGAGAGAACTTCGCGGTACCACCTTACTTCTAGCAACTTGCTAGCAGCTTCATTCGACATAACGGGTCGGCACCGGTTCTTGCTACTATTAGTTCACAAAAACTGCTCTGGGGCTACCTTCAAGCATCTACTCGAGGAACTTTCACCAACCGTTCCCTCTCTAAACAAGTAGGAGTGCTCTAATCCTCCCCTTCATCGCATTGTATTTAGCTTCAACTCATTGTATCTAATTTATTTCCCTTTTTCAAGTATTTCTGTTATGTTGGAATCAAGAGGTGATAAGCATGAAACGATTTATTCATCATATTTGTATTCAGACAAATGATTATGCAGCATCGAAAAATTTCTATGAGACACTCGGCTTCACGCTTGCCAAGGAATCGCAGGGCTTTCATTCGCGCGATTATAATAGCTGGTTGAAGATGGACCACTTTTATATCGAGCTACAAACAGCAAAGCAAGGTGAGTTACTTCGTGATTTTTCGAAGCATTCTGCCGGACCTGTGCACTTCTGTCTCTATATCGAAGACTTACAAAAAGAAGTGGCTCGCTTACAAGTGCTCGGACTACCATTTGCGAAAAAGAACGGTCAAGTACTCTATGACGTTGAAGGTAGCCATCTAGCAAAAGTTGTTGCCCCAGAAGGAACAATTATTGAATTACGTGATTCATTTTAAATAAAAGAGGACTCCGTACAAATTGTACGAAGTCCTCTTTTTTCGTCTTAGCGACGTAATTGTTTAAATACTTTTTGGAATGCAGCAACCGTTTGGTCAATATGCGCTTCTGTATGAGCTGTTGACATGAAAACCCCTTCAAATTGTGATGGTGGAAGGAATACGCCTTCTTGTGCCATTAAGCCGTAGTATTCAGCGAATAAATCAAGATCCGCTGTTTTTGCTGTATCAAAGTTAATAACTTGTTCATTTGTTAAGAAGTAACCAATCATTGAGCCTGCGCGGTTTACAGTGTGCGGAATATTGTATGTTTCTGCCGCTTCACGGAAACCTTGCTCTAAACGGTCGCCTAATTTTTCAAAGTAAGCATAGGATTCAGGTGTTAGGTGATTAATTGTTTCTAAACCAGCTGTCATCGCTAATGGATTCCCTGACAAAGTACCTGCTTGGTAAACTGGACCTGCTGGCGCAATTTGCTCCATAATGTCACGACGGCCACCGAACGCACCAACTGGTAGACCACCACCGATTACTTTGCCTAAACAAGTAAGGTCTGGTGTCACACCGTAGTAACCTTGCGCTGAGTTAAAGCCTACACGGAAGCCTGTCATTACTTCATCAAAGATTAATAATGTGCCCGCTTTCGTTGTAATATCACGTAAACCTTCTAAAAAACCAGGTAGTGGTGGCACACAGCCCATATTCCCTGCTACAGGTTCAACGATAATCGCTGCGATGTCTTCACCGTAATGTTCGAATACTAATTTAACCGATTCTAAATCATTATATGGCACCGTTAATGTATTTTGAGCAATTCCCATTGGTACCCCAGGGCTATCTGGTAAGCCAAGTGTCGCAACACCTGAGCCTGCTTTAATTAATAATGAATCACTGTGACCGTGGTAAGAACCTTCAAATTTCAAGATTTTATCGCGACCTGTGAAACCACGCGCTAGACGAATCGCTGATAAGGTTGCCTCTGTACCAGAGTTCACCATACGCACCATTTCAACAGATGGTACACGTTTGATTACTTTTTTTGCTAATTCATTTTCAACAGCAGTTGATGCACCAAAGCTTGTACCTTGCAACGCAACGTCTTGAATAGCTTTAATAACATTTGGTTCTGCGTGGCCTAAAATAAGCGGGCCCCATGATAATACATAGTCGATATAGTCATTGCCATCAACGTCTGTGATGATAGCGCCTTTACCATGGTCCATAACGATTGGTGCTTGGTTTACAGCTTTAAAAGCACGGACAGGTGAGTTAACGCCACCTGGCATTAAATTAACGGCTTCTTCATAAATAGCTTTTGATTTATCGAACGAACGAGTCATGTTTATTTACCCTCCATAAAACGAATCGCATCTTTTGCATGATACGTAATAATTAAATCAGCGCCTGCGCGTTTCATTCCTAATAATGTTTCAAGTACTACTTGTTTTTCATCAATCCATCCATTTAGCGCAGCTGCTTTAACCATCGCATACTCACCAGATACATTGTACGCAACAACAGGTACATCATAATTATTACGCATATCGCGTACGATATCTAAATAAGCTAATGCGGGTTTAACGATTAAGAAGTCTGCACCCTCTTCAATATCAGATGTTGCTTCACGCATTGCTTCCATACGATTTGCTGGGTCCATTTGATACGTTTTACGGTCACCAAACTGTGGTGCGCCGTCTGCTGCATCGCGGAATGGTCCATAGTAAGCTGAAGCGTATTTTACTGCATAGGACATGATTGGCACATCTTCAAAGCCTGCTGCATCTAAGCCTTCGCGGATTGCTGCAACAAAGCCGTCCATCATATTTGATGGCGCGATAATGTCTGCGCCCGCTTCTGCTTGAGATACCGCTGTTTTTGCTAATAAATCAAGAGATGGGTCATTTAATATTTTTTCATCAGCCGATACAACGCCGCAGTGACCATGAGAGGTGAATTCACATAAGCATGTATCTGCTATAACTAAAACGTTTGGATAATTCTTTTTAATAAAGCGTGTCGCTTCTTGAACGATGCCATGATCGTGATAAGCTTGTGAGCCTGTTTCATCTTTTTCAGCCGGTAAACCGAATAAAATAACAGCTGGAATGCCTAGCGCAACAACTTCATCCATTTCTTCACCTAAGCGGTCAATTGAAAATTGGAACACACCTGGCATTGAAGACACTTCATTTTTAATGTTTTCACCATCTTGAACAAAGATTGGGTAAATGAAATCTTCCTTGTGTAAATGTGTTTCTTGAACCATTTTGCGCAGTACGGCTGTTTGACGTAAGCGACGGTGGCGTTTGAATGTTAATTGTGTCATGTTTAATTCGTTCCTTTCTGTTTGACGAGTTCATCAATTACGGCGCGCATCGTATACGTATGAGGCATGATAATATTCATTTCTCCCGCATTTTCGAGTGCCGTTTTTGTAATATGTCCAATTGCTGCGACATGATAAGGTTTTGATGCTTTATGTGCTTCAAACACCTCGACCGCAGATGGACTGGCAAAAATAATCGTGACTCGCTCCGTTAACAGTTCATTAAGTGCTGGCATATGCCGAGCAGTCTGAACTGTGTCATACACAGTATAGCACTCTACATCACAGTTGAGACCATCGGGGATTGTAGATTTCGCTAAATTACCACGGAAAAACACACATTTCTCCACAATTGCTGGCTGAAATTCCTTAATGAAAACATCTGCGCTATAAATGCTTGGCATAAAATCAATTGTAAAACCGATTGCGCTAAGAGCTGCTGCTGTCTTTTCTCCGACAACAGCTACCTTGCCGTGCCAATGTGCTGCTGTATAGCCGTAACGAATCAATTTTTGCTTAAAAAAACGGACAGCAGACTGACTCGTAAAAATAAGCCACTCTGCATCCATACTTGCAATAAATTTTTCATGATCCTCTGCCGTACGCTCTACAACTTCAATGAGCGGTAGATGTACTGCTTGACCACCGAGTTTTTGAATATACTCAGCAATCGCTTTTGTCACACTTGTCCCCGTGAGTACAAGCGTGTCGCCAGCAAGAGGATTAGTGTTGTTCATTTTGCTCAGCCTTTACGCGTTCAATTAACTCGTAAGCACCTTGCTCTGTTAAAATTTTCGCTACTGCTTTTCCTGCTTCTTCTGCATTTTTAGATGTCGCAGAATCCTCGTAAAACTCAGAAGCATCCGGTGCCGCTACAAGACCTGTAAAATGAATCTCTTCATTTTCATACGTTGCATAGCCAGCGATTGGCACTTGGCAGCCGCCATCCATTGCTGCAAGGAAGGCGCGTTCAGCGTGTGCTGTTTCCCATGTTGCTTTGTCGGTTAATTTCGCAAGCTCTTGTAATAATTCCGTATCATCCCCACGGCACTCAATACCAAGTGAGCCCTGTGCGACTGCTGGAAGACAAATTTCTGGCTCTAAATATTCTGTAACAACATCATTTGACCAGCCTAGACGGTTTAAACCAGAGGCCGCTAAAATAATCGCATCGTACTCTTCTGTTTCAAGCTTTTGTAAACGAGTATCAACATTCCCACGAATCCATTTAATCTTTAAGTCAGGACGTGCTTTTAAAAGCTGTGAACTACGACGTAAGCTTGACGTTCCGACTACCGCTCCTTGTGGTAAGTCTGCGAATTTTACGTGACCGACAGAAATAAATGCATCGCGTGGATCTTCACGTTTTGGAATACAACCAATGACTAAGCCTTCTGGCAATACAGCCGGCATATCTTTCATGCTGTGTACAGCAAAGTCAATTTCTTTGTCGTATAAAGCTTGTTCGATTTCTTTTACGAATAAGCCTTTGCCGCCTACTTTAGATAATTGCACATCTAAAATGCGATCCCCTTTTGTGACAATTTCTTTCACTTCAAATTCAAATGGCACACCTGCTTGTTTCAATTGCTCGATAAACCAATTTGTTTGAGTTAATGCTAATTTACTTCTTCTTGAACCTACGATAATTTTACGCAAAATAATTCAACCTCTCTTAATACCAAAAATGGAATGCTGAAAAACGACTGCCCAGGAAGAAATTGATGAGTATAAATAAAAACGCATACACATTTGCCCACGCATATTTCGTCGCATATAGCTTTCCTTTTTGGTTTCTATAAATAATAATCGAATACATAAATAATGAAATGAAAGAGCCTAGAATTTTAATATCCCAGAACTTCAAATCTGGTAATGCAATATATGCCCACATCATCCCTAAAATCAGACTGATGCCAAGCAATGGAATGCCACAATAAATCGTGTAGCTCATACCGCTCTCTGCCTGCGCTAACGATGGTAAGCGTGAAAATTGTTTTGGCCATTTTTTACTTTTTAATACATTATGCAAAACAATATACAACATCGCAAAAACAAAACCAATTGTAAAAGCACCATATGACATAATCGCAAACATAATATGAATCACAAGTAGTTCTGACACAAGTGTGTCACTTACAGGTGACGGTGCAAGTTCGTTTGGTGCAAATGTATGCACAACCATAAAGCAAAAACCAACGACATTAATTAAAATAACCGGTAAATCTAATTTAAATATACAATGCATCGCAATGGAGATAGCTACAAGCAACCAAGCATAAAAATAAATGCCCTCAAATAACGTCAGTACGGGGAAGCGATGTGTTTCCCAAATATAAAGCGCTAAAAAAGCAGTTTGCAGCAACCACACAATTGAGACACCCCAAAAGGCATAACGGTATAACCGCCTGTTCTTTTTCCAATAATCAATGAAATAAAAGACAAGGCTAATGGCATAGATGATGACCATTATTTCATGTAGCCTTGTCATCGTCATATCCGTCATAAGATCTCCTTCTGCTACTTAACTAAATTGCACAAAAAAGCGCCCTCATATCTACAAGTTTAACATATAGATACGAAAACGCTCGCAAAAAGATTTAATTAAATAGTAAATTTGTTTGGTCAATTGTCGCTTTAACACAGCGTTCTTTTTCCGCTAATTGATGCTTTTCTTTTTCTAGTTCGACAGCCTCTTCAATCCCAAAAATACGCTCGAATAATGCCAATTGCTCTTTTGCATTTGCTTCACCTGCAAGCTCTTTTGCTTGAAGAATTGGTTCTTTCAACAACTGATTGACGATTGATTTTGTATGTTTGCTCAATACTTTACGCTCGCGATCTGTTAAATCAGGCATTTTATTTTCAATGCTCTTCATCGTTTCTTGTTGAATGATATTCGCCTTTGCACGCAATGCTGAAATGACTGGTACAACACCAAGTTGACCAACCCATTCATTAATTTCATCTAGCTCGCCATCAATCATGTTTGTAATTTGCATAGCTGCACGTTCACGCTCTGCTAAGTTCGCCTCTACGATACCATGTAAATCATCAATGTCGTATAAGAAAATATTTTCAAGCTCGCCTACAGTTGGATCGATATCACGTGGTACGGCGATATCTACCATAAATAGCGGTTTACCTTTACGCATACTATCCACAAATTCCATTAACTCACGGTCAATAACATAGCTCGTAGCACCTGTTGAAGTAATTAAAATATCCGCATCTAATAGCGTACATTGTAATTCCTGCATCGATTTCGCTTCACCATGGAACTTTGCTGCAAGTGATTCTGCTTTTTCAAATGTACGGTTAATAACCGTTACTTGACCGACACCACTGCCATATAAGTTTTCCATCGCAAGCTCGCCCATTTTACCAGCGCCTAAAATCGCGATATGTTTTTTCTTTAATGAACCGAAGATTTTTTTTGCAAGCTCTACTGCTGCATACGATACAGACACAGCATTTTCACCAATGCTTGTTTCGTCATGCGCTTTCTTCGCAAATGTCACGCTCTGTTTGAAGACATGATTAAAAATCGTACCTGTTGTACCAATTTGTTGCGCTTCTAAAAAGCTGCTTTTTACTTGGCCTAAAATTTGTGTTTCGCCAAGTACCATCGAATCAATTCCCGCTGTCACTTTAAATAAATGATTTAGCGATGCATCGTCTTCGCGAATATATAAATGTGGTTCGAAGCTTTCCACTGGCATACGGAACCACGTAGCTAAAAATTGCTTCACAAAATGGCGACCTGTATGTACTTGGTCGACAACTGCATAGATTTCTGTGCGATTGCATGTCGATACGATTACGTTTTCTAAAATGCTTTTTTGTCCTTGTAATGCTCTCATCGCATCCGCTAACGTACCATCAGCAAACGAAAATTTTTCACGGATTTCGACGGGAGCTGTTTTATAGTTCAAGCCTACTACTAGGGTATGCATGAATAATACACCTCTCACGTTCAAATTAACTTCTCTATTATAGCATAGTCCATCTTGAGAAACTGCTTCTTTTTTTATGTCCTATGTGCATTGTTCTATTGTTTAATTATAATTATTCTAATTAAGAATATACTCGTTATCACCTAAAATTTCAACCTTATTGTCTTGAAATGAAGGGAACTTCACGAAGCCGTCACAATTATACCTCTCTTCCCTTCACTTCCCAATTCCACTTTCAAAAAACATTTGACAACAAAAAAGCAGGATGCATCCTTATTGGATACCCCTGCTCTTTGTTACTTTTTCATATTTGTTGTATCTAAATCAACATCTTCTAAATCTTCACCTAGATATTTTTCAATTTCTTCCCATGCTTGGTCATACCCTTTACCTGTTTCAGAAGAGAATAAGATAATTGGGTCACGTGGGTCCATATCAAGTACTTCTTTGATCACTTTTTTATTGTGTTCCCATTTCCCTTTTTTCACTTTATCCGCTTTTGTGGCAATGATAATTGTTGGGATTTCATAATGTTTTAAGAAATCATACATCATACAGTCATCATCTGTTGGTTCATGGCGCAAGTCAATGATTTGCACAACGGCTTTTAATTGACGACGCGCTGTTAAATACGTCTCAATCATTTTACCCCATGCTTCACGCTCGCTTTTTGATACTTTCGCATAGCCATATCCTGGTACATCGACAAAAAATAATTGCTCTTCGATTTTATAGAAATTAAGCGTTTGCGTTTTACCAGGTTTCGCTGAAATACGCGCCAATGCTTTACGACCAATCATGCGGTTAATAAATGAAGATTTCCCTACATTTGAACGTCCTGCTAGCGCAAATTCTGGGTAGCCTTCCTCTGGGTACTGCTCAGGTCGAACCGCACTCATTATCATATCTACATTATGGACTTTCATTTAATTGTTTCCTCCGTCTAAAGCGATTGCTAGTACGTCCTCCACGTTCGATACGGCGTGGAATGTTAATTCATCACGCACGCTTTGTGGAATATCGTCTAAATCGCGTTCGTTTTGTTTTGGAATAATAATCGTTGTTAAACCAGCGCGGTGTGCACTTAACGATTTTTCCTTTAAGCCACCAATTGGTAGCACGCGACCGCGAAGTGTTACTTCCCCGGTCATACCAACTTCCTTACGAATCGGTGTGTTTGTGATAGCAGATGTTAATGCTGTTACCATCGTCACCCCAGCAGATGGACCATCTTTTGGTACGGCACCTTCTGGAACGTGAATATGCACATCATGCTTCGCAAAGAAATCGTCGGCAATATCATACTTTTCTTGTTGTGAACGCACATACGATAACGCCGTTTGTGCAGACTCTTTCATAACGTCGCCAAGTTTCCCTGTTAACTGAATTTTCCCTGCTCCTGGTGAAATCGACACTTCAATTTGAAGCGTATCGCCACCAGCTGTTGTATACGCAAGACCTGTTGCAACACCAACAAGGTTTTCTTCGTTCGCTTGTCCGTAATGGAAACGGTGCTTTCCGAGTATATCCTCTAATGTTTTCGCTGTAAAGACGACTTTTTTCTTATCGCCGCGCACAATGGTACCTGCTGCCTTACGACAAAGCGTTGCAATGACGCGGTTCAAGCCCCTTACACCTGCCTCGCGTGTATAATAACGAATTAAATCTTTTAACACATCTTCTTTTACTTGGACTTGTGATTTTGTTAAACCATGGTCCTCGATTTGACGAGGTGTTAAATGATTTTTCGCAATCGCCAATTTTTCAAGCTCCGTATAGCCAGCAATTTGAATGATTTCCATACGGTCACGTAAAGGACCAGGAATGCCACCTAAATCATTTGCTGTCGCAACGAATAACACATTTGATAAATTGTATGGTTCTTCAATGAAGTGATCACTAAATGTACCATTTTGCTCGGGATCTAATACTTCAAGCATTGCCGCCGCAGGATCGCCGCGGAAGTCATTCGCCATTTTATCAATTTCATCTAATAAGAAGACAGGATTTGTTGTGCCAGCTTTTTTCATACCTTGAATAATACGTCCCGGCATCGCGCCTACATACGTACGGCGATGACCACGAATTTCAGATTCATCACGTACACCACCTAGTGACATGCGGACAAATTCACGATTTAATGATTTTGCAATTGATTGTGCTAGTGATGTTTTACCAACACCGGGTGGACCAACTAAGCATAGAATCGGGCCTTTTAAGGAGCCTTTTAATTGCTGTACCGCTAAGAATTCTAAAATACGCTCTTTTACTTTTTCAAGACCTTCATGATCTTTATTCAAAATTTGCTCCGCTTTTTTCAGGTTGTGGCGGTCTTTCGTTGCTTTTGACCACGGAATTGCAACCATCCAATCTAAATAATTTCGGATAACACTGCTCTCTGCAGCTTGGACAGGAACCGCCTCATAGCGTGCTAGTTCCTTTAAAACCACTTTCAAAGTTTCGTCTGGCATACCCGCATTAAGAATTTTTTCGCGTAATGCTTCACTATCTTTTTGTTTGCCGTCTTTATCGCCAAGTTCTTTTTGAATTGCCTTCATTTGCTCACGTAGATAAAACTCTTTTTGTGTTTTTTCCATCGCGCGCTTCACCGTACTATTAATCCGTTTTTCAACAACTAAAATTTCTTGCTCATTTTGCAAACGATTCATTAACGTCTCTAAGCGTTCACGCACATCTGCAATACGTAAAATCTCTTGTTTCGCCTTCATTTTCAATGGTAATTGTGTCGCGATGTAATCGGCTAAATGGCCCGGCTCATCAATCTCTTGTGCATGATCGATTAAATCTGGAGACATACGACCGTTCATTTTCACATAACGAGAAAATTGATCGGTTACAAGACGCATAAAAGATTCGACTAATACATCTACTTGTGCGTCATCTTCAAAAGCTTCGACATTTACAAAAGTTGCGCTATTCTCTTCAATCATTTCTGTGACAGAAGCACGGTACTTTGCCTCAACGATTAAACGCATTGAATCATTGGGCAATTTTACGAGTTGCTTCACGTATGCAACAACGCCCATCGCGTAAAAATCTTCGCGTGTTGGGTTTTCAGTAGCTGCTTGCTTTTGCGTTACTAAAAAAACAAGTTGATCTGCTTTCATTGCATCATCAACAGCAGCCATCGAACGTTCACGACCTACATCAATATGTAAAGACATTTTTGGGAATACAACGAGACCACGTAGCGGAATCATTGGGATATGTTGTGTAACTACCATGCGGGGCCCACCTCCATCATTGCATATTCAATTTACCCGCAAATCGAACTGCATTTTTGTTATATAAACAGAAAAAAAGCTGGCTGCGACCGTTCATTGAGACAATCGAAGCCAGCAAAAGCTGTTAAAGTTTATGCCGATGTTTTTTCATCGTCTTGAACTTCAGTTCCGTCTTCTAAAATAAGTTTCGGACGTGCTTTATCTTGTAGTGTTTCTTTTGTGATAATGCATTTTACAACATCTTCACGAGAAGGTAATTCGAACATGACATCAAGCATCGTATCTTCAATAATTGAACGAAGACCACGAGCACCTGTTTTACGTTCGATTGCTTCTTTGGCGATTTCAAATAACGCTTCTTTTTCAAATACAAGCTCAACACCATCTAACTCAAGCATTTTGACATATTGCTTCGTTAGCGAGTTTTTAGGCTCTGTTAAAATTTGAACAAGCGCTGCCTCGTCAAGTTGTTCAAGACTAGCCAATACTGGTAGACGACCAATAAATTCAGGAATTAAACCGAATTTTAATAAGTCTTCTGGAATCAAGTATTGCATGAACTTATCGTCATCTACTTTTTTCTGTTCAGAACCAAAGCCAATTACTTTTGAACCTAAGCGGCGTTTGATGATTTGTTCAATACCATCAAATGCACCACCAACGATGAATAAAATATTCGTCGTATCAATTTGTAAAAATTCTTGATGTGGATGCTTACGGCCGCCTTGTGGTGGAACGCTTGCTGTTGTACCTTCTAAGATTTTTAGAAGTGCTTGTTGTACACCTTCACCAGAAACATCACGTGTAATGGATGGGTTCTCAGACTTACGTGCGACTTTATCGATTTCATCAATATAGATAATCCCTTTTTGTGCACGTTCAATATCATAATCAGCTGATTGAATTAATTTTAATAAAATATTTTCTACGTCTTCACCAACATACCCAGCTTCAGTTAATGAAGTGGCGTCTGCGATAGCGAACGGTACATCAATAATGCGAGCCAATGTTTGTGCTAATAACGTTTTACCGCTACCTGTTGGTCCGATTAAAACGATGTTTGATTTTGCCAATTCGACATCATCAATTTTACTATTTGAATTAACACGTTTGTAGTGGTTATATACTGCTACAGAAAGGGCTTTTTTCGCACGATCTTGACCGATGACATAATCATCCAAAATGGTACGAATTTCTTGTGGTTTTGGAACATCTTTGATTTCTACTTCTTCTTCTGTGCCTAGTTCTTCTACTACGATTTCAGAGCAAAGATCGATACATTCATCACAAATGTAAACACCAGGACCTGCCACAAGCTTGCGCACTTGTTCTTGCGGTTTCCCACAGAAAGAACATTTTAAATTGCCTGTTTCATCATTAAATTTGAACAATTATTTCACCCCTATTCAAGCCAATGTTACAAGATAGTTACTGTTTTAGCAACTATAATGCCCATGACTCCTCTTTATACGTCTATGTATGACAAAACAAGGTACGGAAAAAAACCGCACCTTGTCTTTGATGTTTATTCTTCTATAGAAGAAAGATTAAGCAATTTTAGCGTTTTCAACTAAGAACTCAACAGTTTTTTGTACTTTTACATCATGCGTGATGATTGAAGTACCACCTAGAGCAGCTGTGATTTGGTCAGCTGTCATTTTGAATTGTTCAGCCATTTTAGCAAGTTCTGCTTCAATGTCAGCTTCAGTAGCTTCGATGCCTTCAGCTTCAGCGATTGCATCTAATACTAATGATACGCTTACGCGTTGTGCAGCTTCTTCTTTACGTTCAGCGCGGAATGAAGCTTCATCAGTACCTGAGATTTGGTAGTAGAAGTCAAGGTTTAAACCTTGCATTTGAAGTTGTTGGTTGAACTCTTGTAACATACGGTTTAATTCAGTTTCAACCATAGCTTCTGGTACGTCGATTGTAGCGTTTGCAGCAGCAGCTTCTACTAAATCGTCACGTAATTTGCCTTCTACAGCTTCTTCTTTTTGTTTAGCAGTAGTTTCTTTTAATTTAGCGCGTAAAGCGTCTAAAGTGTCAACTTCGCTATCGATTTCAGAAGCTAAGTCATCGTTTAATTCTGGAAGTTCTTTAGCTTTGATTTCTTTAACTGTTACTTTGAATACAGCAGGTTTACCAGCTAATTCAGCAGCGTGGTATTCTTCTGGGAAAGTAACTTCTACTTCTTTTTCTTCGCCAGTTTTAGCACCGATTAATTGTTCTTCGAAGCCTGGGATGAATGAGTTAGAACCGATTTCTAAAGCGTAATCTTCGCCTTTACCACCGTCGAATGCTTCGCCATCTTGGAAGCCTTCGAAGTCGATTACAGCAGTGTCACCGTTTTCAACAGCGCCATCTTCTTTTACTACTAATTCAGCAAGACGTTTTTGGTTTTCAACAAGGATTGCTTCAACTTCTTCGTCTGTTACTTCTACAGATTCTTTAGAAACTTCTAAGCCTTTGTAGTCGCCTAGTTTTACTTCAGGAATAACAACAACTTTCGCTGTGAAAGTGAAAGGTTGGTTTTTGCCTAGAGCATCTGGAGCGAAGTCGATTTCTGGTTGATCTACTGGAGAGATACCTGTTTCATCGATTGCTTTTGTGTAGTTAGCTTGTAGTAAGATATCAAGTGCATCTTGGTATAAAGATTCTACGCCGAATTTTTTCTCGAATAATTGGCGAGGCATTTTACCTTTACGGAAGCCTGGTACGTTGATTTGTTTTACTACTTTTTTGAATGCTGCATCTAATGCTGCATTTACTTCTTCAGCTGGCACTTCAACTGTTAATAAACCGTTGTTGCCTTCTTGTTTTTCCCATTTTGCTGACATGTGTATAACCTCCAAAATTAAATTCAAAGAGCTTAAAATTGTGTTTTACCGCTCATTTGATAACTGTTTTAGTATATCATAGTTCCGTTCACTTTCAACTCATTTTCACGCTTCAGGGAGCTCTGAAAATTTTTCGAGTTCTGCAAAAAAGTTTTGCAATTCGGAATTGCTTTGTGCAGGGTGGCCAAACATCTGATGTACATAATCAATATAGCCTTCTACGAGCTCTTCCGCCTCATAGTCAAACCATGCAAACGGATACGTAACAAGCACGTGACGCGCTATTAAATATTGTACCATGTCACACGTTGAAACTTCTTGTTCTAGCTTATTTTCGACAAGTTCTAGTACACGAGCGACAATTTCCATATTTTCAGGCAGTACAAGCGTCGCCGTATTAACAAGTTCTGTGTGACCAAATTTTGATACTTCTACATAAATCGATACTTCTTGCTCTACCAAAATATAAAGCGCAATCGATTGCACCATCGGATGAACATCTTCTGATTCAATAATGTTTTTTAAACGTTTCGCAATCGGACGCACATTCGTTTGTTGCAGTGTACGTAGTAATTGAACTTGTTTTAATAAAGATTGTTCAAAAAAAGCATCGAGTAAATAATTAGATTCATCTAGTTGCTCTTCAACATGCGTTTGCTCTTCTTTGTTACGCTCAGAAGCCGCGATGCGACCATTCAAGGCACGAATATGTTCAAATTGCTCGAATGATTGCGGTGGAATAACATTTTCCGTCATCAATTGTGAAATAATAGCTTCCACATGTTGAAATTCACGTAATTCCATACAAGTTGATAAATAAAGCTCCATCACTTCAATATACATATCTGTACCCATCGCGAATAATTCTTCGCAAATGGCACGGGCTTCTTCAAAACGCTTCACTTCAAATAATGAAAAAGCATAGGCACTGAGTAATTGCTCATCACCCTCTTCATACGCCAACACTTTTTCAAACGCTTCAATAGCTAAGTCATATTGATAATTTTCCGCATAATGATGCGCTTGCGTCTTAAAACGTTCCAGCGTACCTGGAAACATAATAACGTTCTCTTTTGTAATGTATTTTTTCTTTGGCATGCTCGGACGCTCCTTTTGCAAAATCATATCATATTATATTGACTGAAACACTTGATTCCTATGCCATTTCACATACTTTTTCTGCTCTTTTACAAGCATAACTTGTTGTCCCTCATACAAACCAAGTGCATACTGCTCATCCACTAAACGCTCGGATACGAGTAGCTGCCCTTTATCATTCATCGTCACAAGCCCTTCCTTAAACAACATATGATGATTATGACAAAGTACAAGCGCATTATATTTATCAAGTCGCTCTTCTTGTGTACATTTTTCAGGTGCTTTTATAAACGGCACATCTAATAAAGGTGCAAATGCCGCCCCACAAATGGCACAGTTCGTATGCTCTGTTAGTGCATCAAGACGTCGTTGTTGTAAGAATTCATCACGTTGTGCGATAAATGCTGTTTGCCAATCACGGAGTTTTCCTAACAACGACACCGTCAAATTACTTGTTTCCTCTAATAAAGTCGGCTGAATCAATTGATCCTCGACAACAATTCGCAATTGCTTAATTAAATAAAGCGTTAATTCTACATGAATCGGAAATAAATAGCCGCTATTGCCACTACCATCTTGTTGGAATGGCGCATATTTTTCAGGTAACAATGGACGAATGTTTTCAAATAAAGGCGCAATGTCTAGTGGTCGTTCTAAATCAGTATACGTCACCTTTGCCCGGTATTTTTTTTGCCCTGCCTCATCTGTCACAATATGCGTCGGCTCTTTTACAACACTAAGTGCTTTAATTTGCCCTTTCACATAATGCATCACTAAATCCCCCGGCACTAAATCATTCATATATTCCCATGAAAAATTGCGCGCGCCTGATCGGTCAAAAATAGCTGTTTGAAGAAGCGATTGTTTGCGCTCCTCTTCATATGTTTCACCTTGCATGACGATTAACCCGTTCATAACATTCCCTCATTCGTTGATAGTTTCGTTACTTCTAAGTATACACATTCTGACGAGAGAACAAAATGCTTGCAACAAAAGCAAAATAAAAAGCAGAAACCCTCTATATGACGAGGATTCCTGCTTTATTTAGCCTACTACTTTGTTTTCTTAGCTGTGACAACTACATCATCATTAATAATTGTTGTAACAACGGAGTCAATCAAGGCCGTTGAAGATGACCCGCTTGTTAAGACACTCACAATTAGTGGATCCCCGTCTTTTTGGGTCATATAGCCACTTAGTGTGCGTACATTATTAATTGAACCTGTTTTTGCCACAATACGATTGGCCATATCAGCTGTTGTAAAGCGGTAACGTAATGTGCCGCCTACCATACGTTCATCATTTCCTGCGACTGGTAAGCTTGTGTACAATGTTTTATAGTATTTTTCCTTTTGTGCATGGTATAAAAATTTCGTCATTTGATTTGCGGTTACTTTATCTTGATGTGATAAGCCCGAACCATCAATATACGTCCAATTTGCCGCTGACACAGAATGCGCTGTCGCATATGTTTGAATTGCTTTCACGCCGCTTGCATTTGTCCCTTTATTGAATACTTTTTTACCCATTGTTTTTGTTAATGTATCTGCAATCCCATTATTACTTAATTTCATAAATGGCACCATAATCGATTTAAGTGGGACAGATTTATCTGTAATACGTGTAGTCGTACCTTTTTTCGGTGTAACTGCTAATTTATACGCAGGATTTTTTAGTGTAATGCCGGCTTTTGTTAATTCCGTCGTAAAAATTGTCATCGTATGTTTGGATGGATCATCCACTGAAATCCATTTATCGGTTTTTGAACCTTCTGCAATTTTCCCTATTACATATACTTTATTTGTTCCATATTTACGTGAAATTTTAATTGCTGTTGTATCGCCTTTTTTGACGGTCTTTGCTTTATTCACAACTTTTAAGTGACCTTTTGCGCTAAAGGCTACTTTTGGTTCCTTCCCCTCTTTATCGCCCTTCACATAAACAACGACTGTGCCGGTATCATATTCTTTGTTTGGTGATGTTGCGAGTGCAGATACGGGTGCACCGTAATACGTTAATGAATCGGCTTTATTAATGCCTGGCGCTAAATATTTATTATCAAACCAGCTCTCATCACCGTACACATGACCACTAATTTTTTTGATTCCTTTTGCTTTTAATACTTTCGCGAAATGCGTCAAATCTGATTTATGCAGCGTCGGGTCCCCTTGTCCAACTAAATAAATGTCCCCCATTAGTGTGCCATTTTCCTTTAATTTCCCGGTCGTTTTTACCGTTGTTGTAAAGCGATAATTTTCACCTAATGTACTAAGTGCTGCAGAACCTGTTAATAATTTCATATTCGATGCCGTCGACATTAAATTTTTGGCATTATATGTATACAAACTTTTACCCGTTTTTGCATCTCGTACGCTAATACCTGTTGTTAATGTTGAAGCTTCTAATGTTTTATTTAATGTTTTTATTGTCGAATTTGTTAAAATTTCTTTTTGTGTCGTATTAGTTGTTGCCGCCTGTGATTCCATAACGGGACTAAATAGAAATAGCCCTGCTAAAGCACTTGCGAACGATACACGTTTCATTTTATTCACGTCATTCGCCCCTCTCTCGTTTTATTATAGGTGCAAACAATAACAAATTTATATTACTTTTTGATTACAAATTTTAACACCTTTTTTGTGTGCATTAAAAAAAGGCTTTGCACTATGCAAAGCCTCTTCAAAATCTATATGGCTTAGTAAGCTAAACCGTAAAGTGCTTTAATGTGAGATAAGTAGCGAATGTTAGACGCTTCTTTCATTAATGATGCTGGTAAACCTTTTAGTTGTGTGCTGTTGCCACCAACTGTTGCGACGCCGTCTTTACGACCTAGTGACGCAAGTGTACCAGAATCTACTGGTGCGAATTCGTTCATTTCTTTGCCTGTTAAGTAAGCGAATAAGTTGTACCCAACTAATTCACCCATTTGCCAAGCATTTTGAGCTGTTGGCGCATATGGACGATCTGTTTCTTTGTTTGCACCTGGTGCGTAAGCTGCTGCTGCATCCCCTACAACGAATACATCTTGGTGAGAATCTGATTGTAAGAAGTCATTTACTACGGCTTTCCCGCGGTTACAAACTAAACCTGATTCTTCTACGATTGGATATTGGGCTACGCCACCTGTCCAAACGACTGTGTTCGCTTCGATTTTTTGGCCATCTTTAAGTGACACAACATTGCCTTCAACGCCTGTTACAGGAAGACCCGTTAAGAATTCAACGCCGCGGTCTGCAAGTGATTTTGTCGCGCGTTCGATTAATTCTTGAGGAAGTACTGGTAAAATACGTGGGCCAGCTTCCACTAATTTAATGTCTAAATCAGATGCTTTTACGCCGTATTTTGCTGCGATTTTCGGCATATTATCAACGATTTCACCAACAAGTTCAACACCTGTTAGACCACCGCCACCGATAACGATTGTGGCATCAGCTTTGTTGCCTGTTTCAGCGAATGATTTGATTTTAGAGATGATGTGTTCACGGATTGTGTTCGCATCTTCAACTGATTTTAGAACGAATGAATTTTCTTCAAGTCCCGGAATACCGAAGTAGCCTGTTTTTGAACCTAATGCGACAACTAATGCGTCGTATGATAAGTTTTCACCGTTATCTAATTTTACTGATTTGTTGTCTACTGAGAATGATTCAACAGTCGCGATTTTTAGCTTGATGTCTTTGCCGCGGAATAATTTTCCTAAGTCAAAAGCAACTGCTTTTTCGTTTACTGTGCCACCTGCTAGACGGTGTAATTCCGTGATGATTTGGTGTGTTGGGTATTTGTTAACAACAGTTACTTCGGCTTCGTTGCCATCTAAATATTGACGAACTGTTAATGCAGATAATACGCCGCCGTAACCTGCACCTAAAATGACGATTTTTTTCATTGGTTAAACCTCCATGTTACTAAGTGTTGTGGAATATTAGTGGTTTTGTTTTTCTTTTGAAACTTCTAAGAAAGCATTTGCAAAACGGAATACGCTTTGTACTTGTGGGTCTTTCATTAATTTTAAAATGCCGAATAAGCCGATTTGTTCGTGGCTTACATCTGCGCGGTCTTTTGCTTCAATTGCAGTTGCAGCTAAACCTTTTGCAGATTTTACGACGGGTCCTACGATTTCAGAAGTCGCGTTGACCATATCATTTTTGAATACCGTATCTGTAGCAAGACCTTGTGCCACATCATACACTTGTGTAAGAGTTGTCACCATTTCTGCAAGTTTTGGTAATTCGTTCACTAAAGCTGTTAATGAAGCTTGTACTTGTGGATCTAATAATTGGTCAAGTACGTCTAATTGTTGTTGGTTTACTGCTGGTTGTTGTGATTGAGTAGTCTGTTCTGACATATCCAATTCTCCTTTACAATAACTATTTCTGTGACTTCACAAACGTGAAATTTGTGTCTAAGAGCATTTTGCTCTAGTGTAATGCGCTTCTAAATGATCTTTCAGGCATCGCCCATCGTCGCGGTGCAACTTTCCATTACTTCATCAAACTTCCATTCAATGAAGTGAAGAAACGACAAATAACAAGTAACATAATGCGAATGTTCAAGACTGTTCAAATAGGTGTTGTCAACAAATCTCAAATCAATTTTAACATAGATTACTTTGAAAAACAGTTGTTTATCGAGATTTGCACGCATTCGGAAAACTTTCTTTTTACGATTTCGTGAAGCCTTTCACAAAGGATTATACACCTGTCTAACGATAATTCCTATAGTGATTAACTGAAAATTCTTTCAATAACTTTTTTTCATAGAATTTTTTCAAAACTTCTATGAATCTTTAAATATTTTAACGTTAAAATATTTAACACCTTCACTATCATAACATAAATCGTTATAAATCGCCGAAATGAATACTTAAGTTTTTAAAGAAAACAGGATGCCGCTAACTATAAATACTGCGAAACTGCTTTGGTGTACAGTTTGTGAATTTTTTTAAAACTTTTGTAAAATGGCTTTGATCATGAAAGTGAAGCAACTTCGCAATAGAGTGATTGACCTTTCCTTCATCAATCATTGCATATGTAACGCGTATTTCATCAGTAAAATGTGCTAATGAAAAGCGAAAATGTACGACAGGTCAAACAATAATCGTAGTTGTCTGTCGCTTAAAAAGATAATAGCATTCGATATTATTAACACGCCATTTTTGATAAGATGCCCATTCTTTAGGAAATGTTTTTTTAATAACTTGTGCAATAAAAGGTTGAGCCCCTATATAAGCCATTGTATGTAAAATTTCTTTTGTTGCATTATGCACAACAGTTACTGGGATGTGAAACGTTTCTTCAATAACTAAACGTTCTTCGTCTACTCCCACAAAAATTCCTCCTTCAAGATTGCCAACATCTAATTTAGCGACAAAATAAATGAATTTTCGAGAGAAATTTCGCGTACTTTAAAAAAGGCGCCAAAAGGAATTGGTTTTTACACAAAATTACATTTTATGGATTCTATATCCTTCCACCTCTTGCCTACTTTCGTTCCATTCTCCGTGAATTTCAAACACCCCCTCTTCAAAAAACAATGGAAATCGACGTTTAAACCATGGCTGCATTGGTAATGACATTGCTTCATCTAATGTAACCCAGCACAATTCGCCTTCTGGTGGATGTTCGAGTAATGTACCTTCAAAATCTGTTGCGACATAATTAAATACCATATAGCGATAATTATTTTTCGTATCCGCATAGCCATCCACACCTTTATAGATGAGATTTTTCACCTTGAGCCCTGTTTCTTCAAAAACTTCACGAGCTGCACCTTCTGCAATGCTCTCGGGAAAATCCACTTTACCACCCGGCCCTAGATACCCTGGAAAGCCTCGTTCTGGTGGACGATTTAGTAATAAAATACGCTCTTCTTTCTTCACAATACACATCGTATAAATATCCGTATTAATCATATTTGTTCACGCCCCTTTTCTACACTTATCATACTGCTTTTAAAATATTGATTTCAATCCTACAATAGCGCTTAAAAATTGAACAAGCAGGAAATTGAAATCTCCCGGTTATTTATTTTTGATGACGACATTTTTTACAATAGCTATTTACTAAAATAAGCAGTTCCTCTGGCTTTATCGCATCCCCAAGTCTTATTGTTTTAATGACTACTCCACATTTTTTACAACGTACTTCTTTTTCAAATGGTATTGGCATATAATCCCCCCTCATTCCTTTATCGGAGAATTATGGCCGTCTTAAATGTTTCATAATCTCTCTTCACTTGCTCCTTATACATAAATGTCGCATACGATACATAGTGAATAAACTGCTCTTTGTCAGTAATCGCCTCTAAAATTTCTTCTGCGCTACGATATGCCCCTTCGATATCTGCACGCGTATGGATTTTCGCCGCGACACAGCCCATCGTCTCAACCGTCCGCTTATAATCCTTCTCCGTCACTAAATCGTTCGGCTTCACTTTCTTTTTATATGGGGACCGTTCACGAATATAAAACTCCTTATCGCCAATAGTCATATAGCCAACATACGGATCATTTAAATGATGCATCGCTTTTTGTGTCGCTACAATGCGTTCGCCTTGATGCGGATGTTTCTGCCAAAATGTTTCGTTGTAGGGTAGAAAATAAGCTGGCACTGGCGGACGTGCTTCTTTCATTTCAAGCACCAAATCATCATGACCTCCCGCTTCTAGCCCGCCCTCAATCAAAATATAATAGCGGCTTAGGCCAATAGAAGCCGTCCCTGAGCCGTATTTACGCGCAATATCTTTAATGCGAAAATGCTGTGCATTGGGCACATGTTTTTTCTCAAGCGTCTTTATATAGTCCTGCATAACCGCCCCAATTTGCATCGCCTCATGTCCCGTTACTGGCTGCACCTCTTCGTCAAAATGAAATACGCGTTCGCCTCGCTCATTACTGTACGTAATGTCGGCTAAGAGATGATTGCGCTTACGCTTTTCTAATTTCTTTAATACTGTTTTTATCGTTTTTTTCGTATTGTCTACTGTGAATACAAGCGTTAGCGGATCTTGTTCGTTCGCCACAAAACGTGCTAGTTGCTTATAATAGCTTTCCGTAAATGTCCGAATGAATGTCCGCTGCTCTTCAGCTGTGCGTCCTTGCTCATCGGCATAAAGCGCAATGCTCGTACTCATGCGCAAAATATCGTATAAATACGAGCCAACATAGCCTTCATCAAAATCATTGGCATCAAAAACGATTTGTCCCGCTTCATTTTGGAAGCATCCGAAATTATCCATATGCATATCTCCTTGAATCCATACGGGTCTATGCTCAGGCGTATGATAAAGCGATGGAATCTTCGTCACATCATAGTAAAATAAATAGGCACTCCCTCTAAAAAATCGGTACGCACTCTCCTGCATCTTGTCATACTTTGCTTGCCGCTGTGCCTCACTTAGTCCCATACAGTCCACATCAAATTCATGTAGCACGGTTTCAATAAAATGCTTACGCAAAGCTTGGCGTGTATGTTTCACACGTTCATTATTAATCGGCATCGAACTCCTCCTTTAATATTTCAACTATGTAACGAAGCTATCAATTTCATGTAATTTCACGGTTTTGTCTATATTATTACCCTCCATTTCGATACACTTAACAACGTAAAAAAAGAAAAGGTTGGTGATTCGAATGATGAAACGCACACTATGTACCCTACTGGTCGGTACAAGTTTTTTATTAGGTGCTTGCACACAAGAAGATACAGCAACCTATGAAATGCAGCAAGACGGCATCGACATGACCGTCAAAAATTATTATGTAGATGATACTATTACAAAACAGCATATTGAAACGACGATGTCATATAAAACGCTTGGCTACGCTTCAAAAGAAGCTGCACGTGAAGCGAATTTAGATGCTGAGCAAGAATATAATCATGAAGCTGGTATACGCTATAAAGCAAATTATAAAAGGAATGCGATTGCAACCAATTTGACGATTGATTATGATAAAATCGAACATTTAGAGGCACTTGAAAACTTGCAGGGCGTTACCTTTGAAGTAGAATCGACAAATCCGGTTCAAGTAAATAAAATCAAAACCGAAATGCTTTTAAAAGAAAATGGTTTTAAGAAGCTTGAGGAGTAATTTTTAAGCTATTGTAGGACGAAAAAGGACATAGGCAATTTCGACTGTTTCTGTTACACTAAATGTATTGATTTAAAGGGGATCAGACTATGTTGCCAACTACCGTAAAACACCGTTATACAGGCGAACAAATTACGTTTGTCGAACGCACGAAAGACTACACCATTATTGAAGTAACACTACCAGCCAACGGGGATGGCCCACCACTACATAAGCATGACCGCTATGAGGAAAATTTTGAAGTCATTAGCGGTCAACTAACGGTCACTGTAAATAAAAAAACGACCATTTTAAAGCCAGGTGATGCAGCACTTGTTCGTCTAAAACAGGCGCACCGCTTCACAAATGCACATCCAGAGCCGGTAACATTCCGTGTGACACTAACACCACGTTGTGATTTTGAGACGTCTGTGCGCATTCATTACGGACTGATGGACGATAATCTAACAGATGATAAAGGTAATCCGAAAAATTTTACCCATCTAGCTATTATCCTGTACTTCCAAAACACATGGATTGCTGGTATTCCAATTAGCATTCAACGCTTTATTGCGAAGCGCATTTTAGCGAAAGCTGAGAAAAACGGTACGTTAAAAGAATTAGAAAAATATTATAAAGTGTAAAAAGCTGCGACCATTATGCGTCGCAGCTTTTTTTAAGTTTCGTTAAATCAATTTCATAAGTATCACCATAAACACGCTTTGGCGCAAGCTCTTTGTCGCCATAAAATAGCACATTGAAATTGCCATTGTTAAATTGCACAATAAATAAATCGTCAAACAAATGAAAGGTCTTTTGATTGACGCGAATAAAACCGGTCGTTTGCGCCGTCGTTTTCACACTAATGCGGCGCCCGTTCGCCACAACATCATAGCCCGGTTGATTCGTTGTAGCAGCAAGCTCACCACCCGTTTCGAGTACGCATAAAAATTCCCCAATACGCCCGGTTAAATGGCGCAGTTCCGTTGCCTGGAAGCCGAGCACATTCATCTCAAACTGCAAAATTTCGCTGTAATGCTCATACATCGCTTGGACGCTCGATGTCGTTAAGTTTTTCTGCGTACCATGATAGAAAAACACCTCGCCGCGCTTCCATTCACCGACTACTGTTGCCTCCTGTGCACCGCGCTTCTTTTGATAAATGAGCCCCGTATAAGCATCGTTTTCACCAATATATTTGTATGTATTGCGGTCCAAGTAAATGAATAAATGCTTCGTAAATGAAATGCCATTATTAAAACGGTTGTAGCAATAATCACTTAAAATAATGCTTGCTGGATTCGTTTGAAAAGCCTCGACCACACGCTTTTTTACCGCTGCTACTGTCACGACATCGCCTTCGCTCCCCGCAAGTACTGCCTTAATTTGTTCATATATGGTCATTGAAATCTCCCCTTTTTCATTTTATCGGCAAATATCATGATTTTTTCAGCAAACAAAAAGAGGCTGCATCATGCAACCTCTTCCACAACTATTTCCCTTGCTTCGCTTGTTTCTTTTGTAAATATGCCTCACGTAATTGTGCAAGACGTTCTTGTTTATTGGACTGAGCCGGCTTGTTTTTTTCGTGGAACTTCGTTACTGCTGCCTGGCCTTTTGAATCTAATTGATATTTTCCCATTTTGGTTCACCTACTTTTTGTTAACGTAACCATACTACTATACATTATTTTCGTCGATTCGTGTAAAGAGAATACTTTTTCAATGCATTAAAATAACTTTTTCTTTTTAACCTCATCTTAACCTTTGACCTATAGGATAGGTAATAAGAAGTGGTGATGTGCCACGAAAAATGAATGGAGGATTATAATGAAAAAACGTTTAATTAGTAGCAGTATGGCTGTTGCTTTATTATTTACAGGTGCTGGACACTCGTCTGCAAGTACAGTAACAACTGCAGCACAAACAAATTTATCAAGCTTGCAAGGTATGGATATCGAGAACGCATTATTGGCCGTGCAAAGTAAGCGCGCAGGTTTATTGGAAGATCAACTAAAGAATCAGCTAGAACAGGTACAAGTACGAAATGCTGAGATTTCAAAACTTAATGAACGGTTAGCTACTTGTAAGAATGAAGAGGAAAGAGCATTGATTAAACAACAAATGGATACGCTAGCCAATTCGCAGCAAATGGATACGCTTCGTCTTCAAAGCTTATCAAATAAACGCAACGAAGCATTTGATACAATGACTAATTTCATTAAAAAAATGCAAGATAATCGTTCGTCTATCCTAACAAATATGCGCTAATAAATAAAACCCCCACCGTCGTTTGAATACGGTGGGGGTTTTCATGTTTATATATGGCTTTCTATCGTTTAAAATTCCGCTTCAATATGCTCAAAATATCATCGCAATTTAGCTTAAAATATTGAAAACCCTCTCCTAGTGATTTCATTCCTATTCTCTCGTATGTACTGTTAGTCACTCGTCTCAAGCAGCTCTCTCGTCTTCCAGTCATATACTTTGTAATCCATTTCAAACTGATGATTGTGACTTACCGTAATCTCACAATAATATGGATTGGCCTCGCCATATGCGGGTAGTTCGGGTTTACCCTTACTCCTAATTTTCTCGTCTAAATACACCATATCAAAATACGTTTTCGTCGTATGATGTCGCCCACTTTTAACGGTATCAATCGTACATTTCCCCTCTAGCTTGTCATAGTCTTTTGCCACAATTGATTTTAAATCCGGCACCGTAAATACGCGTAGTCCGATTCCTACTACAAATAGCCCGAGCGTTTTTAAAATACGTAAAAACGGGAAAACCCGGTCCTTAACCATTGTGATTAAAAGAAAGATACTGCCGGCCGCCATCACAATGCCGACAAGCAATACAAGATAATAATCGATCATTCTCCACTTCCCTATGCCATATTCTCTTTATTTTATCATTTTCTAGAAAACAAAAAACGCCTTAAATTCCTATGTAATAAGAACTTAAAGCGTTTTTCGATGACACCTTGATGTCCCAGGAGAACTTTAAAGTATTCGCTGGGACGTTGATATTATTGGGTTTGTGGGATTTGTGTGTAGAGGATGTGTACTGCAAAACAATTCGTAAAAAATCATATACTAACTATAGCTTGCATTTAAAACTTATTTCTCTAGAATCATAAACATTTCCTGTTGATGTTTTTCTGCTTTAATTTTTGTCCAAGTATCTCCGTTCGTCATCGCTTGCATAATTTTCAACTTCAAGCTTTGATTAATAATATCGTTATATTGAATTTTACCTTCAGGCGGCATATTAGAAAACTTGGAGTTCCCTGAAACTGTAATCAAAGCCAAATTCCCAAAGCAATTTAAAGTAGCGCTATCCCATACTTCAGTTGCATCTGGATTTTGAGGATAAAAATGTTCGATTGAGCTTCTAAATTGGAATTGCCAATCATCACGCAACGGCGATATTAACTCATTTCCATCCAAACTGTAACCATCACGATAAAGCAAATAATCTAAGTATGAAAATACAATTCGTTCAATGCCAAAACCACTACGATTTCGATAATCCGAATCACTTACTTTTTTCTTACAATACCCTTCAAGCAAACAAATTAAATTTATAGATTCATTCTTTAATAATTCAGTTAATAATAACGTTATCCAATGCATTGTTTTGGGTGACGTATAAGTAATACGTAGCGCTGATTGCAATGTTCGAAGCTGCTTATTTATGCCCTCTTCATCGCCAAATGTGGCAACATATTTAGGCTTATCACTGTTTTTATCAGTATATTTTTCCAAACGTTGAAGTGACCATTTACCTAATTCTTTATAATCACGTGCAAATTCACGTTTCAAAATATATTTATCAAATAAAACTCTGCATTTAAGCAAATAATATAAAAACTCTTTTGCTTTTTCAGTTGTTGACCATGCCCAGGATAAACTATCTAAAAAGTTCTTATCATCTAAACTAGAATCCTCTTCTTCCAATTCACGTACCACAGCATTGACCTGAAGTAAAAAGTTTGGAAATGAGATCGTTGATTCGAATCGTTCATTTTCCATATCGTTACTTTTGCTAGGATCGTTTAAATTCAAAAGTTTATTTCCAATAAGTATGTCCTGTAAAGTCTTTTTCTCAGAATTTTCTTCATCACTAATTATCTTATCTTTGATTGTATCAAAGTCTTGTAATGTATTTTGTAAACTAGTCCAATTATTAGTAAACAAATGCTTACGCACAGAGACATCAAAATTCATCTGTACGTATGAATTCATATCAGAACACTTTTCCCAAATCTCTGCTGCTACCTTCTTCTCATCATTGTTCGATAAGACTTCCAGAAGTTTCGCTTTTGCAATTTCATGCAGTTCCAACTGTTCACCACGCGTATTCATGATTTCAAAGTAATGATTCAAATCAATATTTTGTGGTACTTGAACTCTAATCAAAAATACTTTTTTCAACTTTGTAACGAATTCATTTTTATCAAGTTTTTTATTGCTAAAGTAGTCACTTATAATTTGAAAACCTTTAGTAATCTCCTTTGCAGTCAACTCTTCCAACAAATCATTGCCAGTAGATTCGTTCCCCATACTAGCTAACGTCCTTGCGTATTTTTCACGTGCTTCAAATTTCAAAGCATCTTTTGAGAATGGCAACCCAAGAAATCTTTCGAGAAGATAAAGAGTAGTTAATCGTTGTTGTCCATCAATCACTTCATACAGATTATTGTCGGTTTGGTTTACAATCAAATTCCCTAAAAAATAACTCTCTTTTCCGTGACCAATTGCTCCATCAATATCCTCAATCAGCTGCTCTATTTGCTTTTCTTCCCAAGCATAATTTCTTTGATAGATTGGCACTATATAATTATATTTCATAAAAATGTCATAAACAGGGATTATATTTACGTCACTAGCCATTCTCTACCACCTATTCCAAGTACAAAGCTTTTCGTATATTTTATTGTACTTTTCAACACTTTTGTCATCCACTTCTGGCCGTTCTAAAACAATTAACTTCAATTCTTCTGGCTCCAGCATGTCATTAATTTTAGAAAACATATCAAGATTTTTATTAATTCGTTCGTGATTTCCTTTAGCATATTTATTGATAGTTTGTGGATACACAGCATTCATAGATAATCGTAACGAGTAACTCCAAGTATAGAGCTGCTGTAATACTGGTTTCGTAAGACTATCTATGCCGAATCTATCAGCAAAGAAAAGTAACACACATTCATACAATTGCTTAATATAGATATCTCCGAATCGTTTACTTGGTACTTCAGTTTCATGATGGAACTTTTTAATTACTTTTTGTACTTTCTCAAGCAACTCTCCATAATATGATGTAAATGCAAAAAATCTCTTTCCTGCAATCAATGGTTGTGTCAGTTGAAACTGATTATAAATGCTAATTTAAACGTGTACATATAAAATCACTTAAAGATGTACAAATTTACCATTAAATGTAACATACTAGAACTTGAGGTGAATAGTATGTACATA